>DASPJI010000842.1:0-17142 GCA_035628695.1 Thermoanaerobaculia bacterium
CGCCTCGTGCAGCGCGGTGACCGCCCTCCCCAGCCCCGCGGGCGGCCGGAAGTAGACGATCTCGGTCGGCCGGGTCCGCCCGATGCGGTCGAGACGGCCGATGCGCTGCTCGACCACCGCCGGGTTCCAGGGCAGGTCGAAGAGGACGAGCCGCCGGCAGAACTCGAAGTTCCTCCCCTCGCCGCCCGCCTCGGTGGACAGCAGGAGCGCCGGCCCGTCCGGCAGCCGGAACTGCGCCACCTCGATGTCCCGCCGCTCGGGGGCGAGGTCCTCGTGGAAGATCCCCACCCGCGCCGCGGCCTGCCGCTCGATCGCCTCGCGGATCGTCTCCAGCGTCTCGCGGTGGGCGACGAAGACCAGGGTCTTCTCCCCGGCCTGCTGCCAGCCCGCCGCCTGGCGCAGCAGCCAGGCGAGCCGCGGGTCCTGCCGCGCCGCCTCGGTCATCGTGGCGACGAGCCCGGCGTCCTCGCGCTCCTGGCGGTCGAGGATGGCGGCGAGGGCGGCGGGGGAGGAGAGGGCGCGGGCCACCCGTTCGGACTTCTTGCGGCGCTCGAGGGCGTTGCCGGCGGGCAGCGCGCGCAGCCGCTCCACCAGCCGGTCCATGGGGGACCAGCCGTCCGCGTCCAGGTCCACCGGCTGGGGGACCCGGGGGGGCAGGCCGCCGATGTCGGCGCGGCGGGTGGCGCTGGTGCACGGCGGCAGCGGCTCGCGCCGGGCGAGCCGCTCGTCGAACGACTCCTCTTCCGGGAATTCCTCGGGCCGCAGGAGCTGGAGCAGCCGGAAGAAGCCGTGGGCGTCGTCCTCCAGCGGCGTGGCGGTGAGGAGCAGGACGTTCTTCCCCACGGCGGCGATGGGCGCGATGGCGCGGTAGGCCTCGTTGCCGGGATGGCCCGCCGGGCGCCGCAGGTGGTGCGCCTCGTCCACCACCAGCAGGTCGATGCCGGCCTCGACCGCCTGCTCGGTGAGGCGCCGCCGCGCGGCGAGGGTCTCGAGCCCGACGATGGCGCGGCGGTGCACGTCGAAGGGGTTGAAGCTCTCGCCGTAGTCGCGGGCGACGTCCGCCAGCCGCTTCTCGTCGAGCAGGACGAACACCTGGTGGTATTTGCGCCACAGCTCGCCGAGCCACTGGATCACCAGGGTCTCGGGGGCGACGACCAGGGTGCGCCCGGCGCGCCCGGTGTGGATCAGCCGGTTCATGATGAGGCAGGCCTCGACCGTCTTGCCCAGCCCCACCTCGTCGGCCAGCAGCCAGCGCACGGGGTTGGTCTGGCAGGCGCGCTCGGCGGCGTAGAGCTGGTGGGGGAAGAGGCGGATGCGGCCGCCGAGGAACGAGCCGAGGCCGCCGGCGCGGCGGATGCGCTGCAGCCGGATGCCGTCGAGCCGGTTGGCGAAGTCCTCGAAGCCGTCCACCTGGCCGCGGACTAGGCGCTCCAGCGGCGGCACCTCGGCAGGCAGCGGCCAGAGGTCGTAGGCGGCGACCTCCCGGCCGTCCGTGAGACGGCAGAAGCCGCCCTCGCAGTCCTCGATGGTGACGATCTCGCTGGTACCGTCCGGACCCTCCAGGCGCGCGCGGCGGCCGGGGGCGAGGACGAGGGGGATGAGGGCATCCGAGCCGGCGGCGAAGCTCAGCACCTGGCCGGTCTCGGCCGCCTCGGGGAACTCCACGACGACGCTGCGGCCACGGACCTCGCGGACGATCCCGGGGCCGAGCTCGGCATGGAAGCGATGGGTGAGTCGATCTCCTGCCTTCCACATAGGGGGCGACATTGTACGGGAGCGTGGGCCAATGAAAAGGCCGGGTCCGGAGACCCGGCCTCTGGAGAGGACGCTGCTGGTGGCCGTTCGCTCAGCTCAGCCGCTGATAGGAACGGAAGCGGTCCGACAGCATCATGTCCTGGACTACGCCGGCGACGTCGCCGGAGTTGAGCTGCCGCAGGTAGGCGTCCCACTGGCCGCTGTCGATCTCGTTGGAGCCGAGCCCCAGCAGGTTCTTGTAGAGCGAGAGCAGCCGCTGCTGGTTGCAGACGTTCTCCCGCTCGTAGACCTGGATGCGGCTCTCCTCGCTGCGGGCGATCACCTGGGCGGCGTTGACCAGGCCGTTGAAGCCGTTCCGCTCCACGTCGCTGATGAAGTTGCGGGCGCCGGACTCGTCCGGGTCACGCAGCAGGATGCCCCGGTAGAGGGCGGTCACCAGCTCGCGCGAGCGGCCGGTGGCCGGCACGGCGGTCCCGGTCGATCCCGATCCCGTCTGGGCGGGCTGGCCGGGCACCACGCGGAGGGTGATGGAGCCGGTCCGCTGGTTGGCCGGCAGGTTGACGTTCTCGGTGATCTGGAAGCGCAGGGTCTCCGACCGCTCCCGGCCGTTGTTGAGGCTCGGCACCTGGATCGTGGCGTTGGCGTTCTCCTCGCTGGCGCGGGTGATGCGCATCCCGCGGTTCGACGGGTCGGTGAACTCCGTCTCCGGATAGAGCGGCCTGCCGTTGCCCGCCGGCAGGGCGGTCATGATGAGGCGGATGGTCGAGCCTTCGGGCACCGTGATGGAGCCGCCCGGATTGACGTATCCCAGGTCACGGCGCGAGCCGGCCTCGAGGACCTGGATGCGCAGCTCGGCGATGCGCGGCGTCTGCGTGCTCTGCGCGAAAGCGGCCTGGCCGGCGAACGGGCAAAGAAGCACTGCCAGGGCGGCCGAAAGAATCGTGCGTTGTGTCGTCTTCATAAGACGCTCCTCCTCATCGTTGTCTGGCGAAGGCCAAAAGGACGGCTGCCCTCGCCCCGGATCACGCGCGTAGCGAACCGGGCGCCGTTACCAATGCCGTCCCCTCTCAGGAGTAGCAAGAGGGGTGCCACGCCGGAGGCTCGCGTTTCCTTCCCTTCTGCACCTTCTCAAGTAGGAGGATGTCTGCGGGATCTTCTCCCGCGGGCCCTGGCCGCGTGATCTTCTCGGAATTGGATGTCCACAACCGTCCCGAGACCGTGCTGGCCTATCGCGAGGCGGTCGAGCGGGTGATCGACGAGATGCGCCGCCGTCTCAGCGAGGAGCTCCCGCTGGAGGAGCTGGCGGAGATCGCCTGCATCAGCCCCTTCCACTTCCTGCGCATCTTCCGCAGCCTGACCGGCCTGCCCCCCTGTCAGTTCCTGGGCGCCCTGCGGCTGGAGAAGGCCAAGCGGCTGCTCCTGGAGAGCGACCGGAGCGTCACCGAGGTCTGCCTCGACGTCGGGTACGGCAGCCTGGGGAGCTTCACCAGCCGCTTCACCCAGCTCGTGGGGCTCTCGCCCTCCCGCTTCCGCCAGCTCTCCCAGGCCGGCGGCCTGCCGAGCCTGGAGGATCTGCCGGCGCGTCTCTTCCCGCTGTTCCAGGGGCCGGGAGGCGTCGACGTCACCGGCCCGCTGGAGGCGTCCGAGGGGCTGATCTTCATCGGCCTCTTCGAGCACGCCATCCCGCAGGGGCGTCCGCTGGGCTGTGGCATCGCCACGGGACCGGGCACGTTCCACCTGGCGGCGCCGGGCGACGGCCGGTTCCATCTGTTCGCCCTCGGCATGGGATGGCCGCGGGAGGCGGGGGAGATCCTGTCCGACCCGAGCCCCCAGCAGGTCGGCCGCGCCGGCCCGGTGACCATCCGCGACGGCCAGGTCCGGGGCGCCACCGCCCTGCGGATGCGCGCGCCCGATCCCCTGGATCCGCCGCTGCTCCTGACCCTGCCGCTGCTGATCGCCGAGAAGCTGGCCGCCCTGGAGGCGGCCGAGCGGGCCGCCAGGGCCGCCGCCGAACGGCGGGATAGCGCGGCGCCGACACCGGCCCTGGCCGCGGCGGCGCCGTAGCCGGCACCGATTTCCGGTTCCTCCCGCCCGGCTCTTCCGGGCGCCTCTGCGGAGTGCGCGCTTTTTACGCCTTTTGGCGTTGAATCTCTCCTGAAGTCCGCAATCTGGAAGAAGTTTTTCTCTGCGCGACTCCTTAATCTTCTATACGTGAGAGCGGAGACGGCGCGGGGATCGCGGCAGCTCCGTGCCGGATCGTGAATGCCGCACGTTCAGGAGGAGATCGAGATGAAGAGATTGTGGACTTTGATCGCCGGAGCAGCGCTGGCCCTGCTGGTGGCCGCGGTTCCCACGTTCGCCGTCGAACCGCTGTACACGCCGTTCGACCGCGTTCCCGCGGGCTTCGACTACTGGCAGACCCTGGGGTCGGGGGCGACCGCCTACAGCTTCGCCAACGATCCGCTGCCGAAGGGCTTCTTCTGCAAGGGCTCCCGGGCCTTCGCCGGGACCCTCAAGTTCGAGGGCGTGCCGCTGCGCACCATCCCCCAGGGGATCCTGGGCGCCACCGACACGATCATCGAGCGCCTCGACGACGCGGTCTTCGACGACCAGGGCGTCGGCATGACCCGCATCCAGATCCGCGAGCTGCAACTGGTCTCCAGCACGCCGATCACGACCCCTTGCGGCACGTGGAGGGCGGTCGCCCAACTCGCCCCGGGCGAGCAGCCGATCACCCCCATGCGGCTGACCCGCCGCAACCAGTTCGGCGGCGACTATCAGGCCGACCTCTGGATCAAGGTGGAGATCGACTTCATCCGCGAGTCGGACGGTGAGGCCCGCACGGTGAACCGTACCCTCCATCTGCCGACGGCGAAGACCACCGCCTACGCCTGCTGGTCCCGGCATGCCACCGCCACTCCCGCGACCCCGACCAACCCGACCGGCCCGACCGGCCCGACCGGCCCAACCGGCACGTCCGGTACGACGACCAGCATGGGCAGTCCGTCGACCTCGGCAAGCTCCACCACGACCAGCGTCTACGTCCAGCAGCCCGGCACCACGACCCGGGTGCGGGTCTACGACTTCGACTCCAACGGCTGCGTGGTCGGCACCCGGTGCGACAGCAACGGCGTCTGCCTGCCGGTCTACTCCTGGCACGAGGCGTTCGACGACGAGGACCACTTCGTCTTCACCCCCTGCGACCTCGGCTACGAGCAGTTCTGTGACGAGGAGGACGAGGAGGCCTATCTGGCCCAGCTCAAGGATCTCCGCCGCCTCGGCATCATCGACGCCGACCCCGAGGTAGTCCTCGAGCGCCAGCGCCACCCGCGCGGCCAGCGGCTGCTCCCCCAGATCCGGAACTAGGTCCCTCCGGAGCCTTCACTCCCGGCCCGGGCGCCCGCCCGGGCCGTTTTCTGAAAGATAGCAATTTCGAAGAAGTAATCAGGCTGTTCGAGGTCTAGCATCGTCCTCAGATCTTCCGGATGCACCGGTAGACCCTTGTCTCATTCCTCTATAGAGGAAGAGGAGGACCGACCATGGCCAAGATGCGCTTTGCCATCCTCGGAGCCGTCGCCCTGCTGGCGGCGCTCGCCCTGCCTGCCGCCGCCAACGATGTCATCTACAGTGGGATCGACACCTGGCGGACGCCGGCCGACGGCTCGACCTTCGTCGATTTCTCCCACGAGCCGCTCCCGGCCGGCTTCTTCTGCGGCAAGTCGGCGGCCTTCACCGGCAAGGTGCCGTTCAAGGGCGTGCCGATTGTGACGGAGGGAGGCTCGTTGGGACCCACCGATACCATCGTCGAGCGCCTCGATGACGTGACCCTGGACGAGAACGGCGTGGGCACCACGCGGGTACAGCTCCGGGCGCTGCAGTTCGAGAGCATCGCCCCGGTCAAGACGGCCTGCGGCAAGTTCAACGTCCGCGTCCACCTCGACGGCGAGCAGCCGATCACCGAAATGCGGATCGTCAAGGAGAACGAGACCGGCGGCCGGTTCTTCGCTCACATCGGCCTCCGCGCCCGGGTGATCTTCACGCCGGTGCGCGGCCAAGCCCGTCGCCCCATGGAGGTCGTCCGCGAGGTCCGCTTCCAGCCCAGCTCCCGCGCGCCCTGGAGCCTGAGGCCGTCGGACAAGGCCGTCCAGAGGATGGGCTTCGTGCAGGTGGACACCGACGCCGACGGCACTCCGGACGCCTTCCTCCCCGGCACCTCGAACTTCGCCGCTGGCGCCTCGATGGACAAATCAATAGTTTATTATGTCTGCCACGACGACCCGAACTGCGGCGTCCACTGCCAGCAGGTAGTCGGTCCGACCATAGAATATTAGGACCCGAACTGCCAATCCGGCCCGGGCCCCCGCCCGGGCCGGCCCTCCCTCTCCCACCCCCATGCTAAGATCCCCCCAGGTCTCCCGATAGGAACCCCGTCGCCCTGTGTGGGTGAGGTGTCTCTCCCGGGGCCTTCCGCGACGGCAGGAGCAGCAGCTTGCAACTCCCGGGTCCTTCCTTCGTAGCTCTGTCCAGAAGGACACTCTTTTGAGAACCCAAAACCATGTTTGAGAACGCGCAATCTCCCAGATTCCGTGTGCAGTTCCCTTTCCTCCAGCGCCTGCGCCCCCGCTTCGGCAAGGTGTGGCTCTGGCTGGCCCTCCTCGTGGTGCCGCTGTTCGTGCTGCGGGCCTGCGTCGTGACCTACGTGCCGCCCGACCAGATCGGCGTGCGCCAGGTGGCCTACGGCCCGGGCAAGGGCCTGCAGAAGAAGCCGGTCTATCCCGGGTATCAGCGGGAGCTCACCAGCTACGAGCGGATCCACACCTTCCCGCGCTCCATCCAGGCGGTGGAGTTCACCGACAACTCCCAGGAGGCGGGAGCGGGCAACCGCCAGCTCCCGGCGGTGCGTGTGCCCACGGTCGACGGCTACCCCGTGGACGTGGACGTCACCGTCCTCTACCGCATCGCCGAGCCTTATCAGGTCGCGTCCCGGTTCGGCTTCGGCAAGAACTACGAGGAGGCGGTGGTCACCCGCTTCACCGATCCGCTGGTCAAGCAGCACCTGGGGCAGCTCCTGGCCGAGGAGTTCTACGGCGAGGCGCGCCTCGCCAAGGTGCACGCCCTCAAGGCGGCGCTCACCGCGCGTTTCAAGGAGAACGGCCTGCATCTGGTGGACGTGCTGGTCCGCCAGTACGACTATCCGGAGACGTTCCAGGCCCTGACCGAGCAGAAGAAGATCCAGGACCAGTCGGTGCTCGCCAACCGCGAGTTCACCAAGCAGGCCGAGGTCCAGACGCGGCTCAACCAGGTGCTCGCCGAGGGCAAGAACCTGATGAACGTCCGGACCTCGGAGTTCAACGCCCAGATCTCCGGCATCAACGCCGACAAGGACCTCTACGAGCGCCAGAAGCGGGCCGAGGCCGACCTCCTGGTGCGGTCGGCGGAGGCCGAGGGCAGCGAGCTCATCAACCGCGCGCTGGAAGGCGCCGGCTCGGCCAAGCTCCTCCGGCTGCGCCGCGGGCTCGCCCTGCTCAACAGCATCAAGGGCCCCATCTACATCAGCGAAGACCCCACCGACCTGGGGCGGATCATCCAGTGAGGCAGGAGACCACGGCCATGAAAGCAATCCTGATCCCGATCCTCTGTCTGCCCCTCCTCGCCGCAGGGCTCGCCGGCTGCACGCCGCACCGCACCGAGGCGACCGAAGTGGGCGTCAAGTTCAACAAGCTGACCGCCAAGTACGAGATCAAAGAGGCCGGCGCCACCCATTTCTTCATGCCGGTCCTCAACGACTGGAAGACGTTCGACATCTCGACGCGCAACCTGGTGATGAGCACGGCCGAAAAGGCGAGCGACCGCCACGGCAAGGACGAGCTGCGCTTCAAGACCAAGGACGGGAACGACATCGAGACCGACGTCACGGTCCGCTGGCGTATCGACCCGACGCGGGTGGAAGACATCTGGAGATACGCGGCGCCGGAGACCGACTCGGTGGAGGATACGCTGGTGCGGCCGCTGGCGCGGACCTACGTCCGGGACGTCCTCAACCGCCTGGAGTCCGAGGACTACTACAACCCGACGGATCGCTTCCAGGCGGCGAGCGACGCCACCGTGCGCCTGGCGAACCACCTGAAGCAGTACGGGATCGTGGTCGAGCAGGTGCTGCTGGGGGACTTCTCGTTCAAGCCCGAGTACCAGCGCCTGATCAACGCCCGCAAGGAGGCGGAGAAGACGGCGGAGAAGCTGGAGGCCGAGATCCTGGCGACGCAGGAGGTCAACCAGGCGAACCTGCAGTCCAAGGTCGCCGAGCTGACCGAGCAGCTCACCCGCGCGCAGGGCGAATTCGAGCAGGCCAAGCGGGCCGCCGACGCCTACCTGGTCCGCCGCCAGCAGGAGGCGCAGGCGATCCTGGCCGAGAAGCGGGCGCAGGCCGAGGGCATCCGCAAGGAGCGCGACGCGCTGAACGGCAGCGCCGGCGACGCCTACGTCAACCTGCAGCTCATCGAGGCCTTGCAGAAAAAGGAGATCCGGCAGATGCCCAAGCTGCCGGGCGGCAACATGATCATCGATGGCAACAAGCTCCTGGAGCAACTCGGGGTGGTCCGCTACGAGCAGAACCGGCCCGTCGAGCAGACCCCGAGGCAGTAGGATGAGGCCATGCTGAACCTGGCGGGCTCATCGTACGACTTCGGAAAAGTCCTCTTCGCCGTGCTCCAGGAGTGCGAGCACCGGCGGCGGGCGCTCGCGCCCGCGGAGGCCGAGCAGGGGCTGATGGAGATCGCCCGCGACAAGCTCGCGGAGATCCGGGAGAGCTACCAGGAGGCGGGCGGCTCCCGTCCCTATTGGGAGGATCTGGAGCACGAGGTGCTGAACACCGCCCTGCCGCAGTACATCCCCCGGGCGGTCGAGCAGACGCGCCTGGAAGGGGCTGGCTACGACGTCTTCCGCAAGGGGGACCCGGCGGCCCGGGTGGTGTTCGGCCTCCTCGGCCTGATCCTGGGAGCGCTGCTCATCCTGCTGCCCCCGCAGCTCATCGTGGAGAGAGGCGTCGCCTTCCTCCTGGCGGCGGTCGGCGTCCTGTACCCCGAGATCAAGAAGGGGTATCACGACTACCGGTTCTCCAAGTTCCTCAACCGGCTGATCGTCAAGGCCGAGAAGTACCAGAACGACCGCCGCCTCCACTACGTGAGCAACGCCCGCCTGGAGGAGGAGCTGCGGTCGCTGGAGACGCCGGCCGAAAAGCCCCGCGAGGGGGCGACGGTCCACCCCTTCCCGAAGGAGCCGGAAGGCTCCGGTCCGCGGCGGGGTGGGAGGCGGGTGAAGGGGTAGGGCCTCAGGCGGCCCGTTCCTCGTTCTGGATGAGCACGGTCGGTTTCGGCGCGCGAGGCGGCACCGGCATGCCCTGCTCTTCCAGAAGCTCGACATGCTCCTTCATTCCCCACCGCGCCTTGTACAGGCAGTCCTCAATGGAGTGGCCGATGCCCGTAAATCCTTCCAGGTCCGGCGAATAGAAGCCGAAGAAGCTGGGATCGTCGGTGGCTTCGATGACCAGGGAGTATCTGAGATCGAGCATGGGAGCTCCTTTCACTTCTTGCTGATGCCTGCCGCCTTGAGGATAGCCTGGCACGTGCCGCGAGGAACCTCCCGCGAGCCGTGGAAGTCCACCCGGATTAAACGATCGAGACCACGCTTGCCGTAGTACCGGACAGAACCTTTCTCTTTGACGAGCCTGAACCCTTCGGCTTCCAAAGTGCGGACCAGCTCGCTGAACTTCATCGAGCGCTGGAGCCTGAGGTCGAGCGGCGAGCGTCCATGGAACAAATCCTACCATCGAGGCCGGCACCCCCCGCCGCCCGGGGTTCCCGCCCACCCCCACGCCACCCCGGGCTACCTTCGTACGTCCCTCCGGGACTGAGGCGCGAAGGACGGTGGTGCCTCCCACACACGTCAACTTGGGGCCCCGACAGGGCGGTGGTGCCTCCCCCCCTGGGCGGAGGGGCGGGAGGGAGCGGGGGAGGTGAAGGAGGGGGGTTTTTCTCCCGGGGCAGCCGCTGCCCCACGAGCATGGCCGCCCTACCCGGCGAAATGGCCGTCATCCCCCGCGCCGCGACCGTCATACCCAGGGTAAACCCTCCGTACCCGCGGAAATGATCGCCGTCTGCCGGGAGATGTTCTCCATACCCGGTGGAAGATCGCCGTACCCGCGGAGATGGTGACCCTACCCTGGGTATGGCCGCCATACCCCGGGTAGGGAGGCCGTACCCACGGGGATGAACGCCATCTCCCCAGGGATGATGGACGCGGAAACCCCTCCGGTCTTCGCCTGGGCCTCCTTCATCTCTATCTTGCGGCGAAGGGTCCCTCCCACCTGGGAGGGGGCGGTTGGGAAAGGGGGGAGGACAGGAGGGGGGCGGCCCCCGCCCAGGAAACGCCGCCGACCGGCCGACCGCTGGCCTCTCCTCGCCGTCAGCCGGCCGGGGTTTCCCGGTCATCGGCATGGCGGCGCCTGTCATTGGCGCATCGGCGCCTGTCCTCGGCCGGGTCAGGCCTGTCATCGGCCTGGCTGTGCCCGCTGTCGGCCTGGCGGTGCCGGTCATCGGCCTGGGCAGGCCGGTCATCGGCGCGGCCAGGCCCGTCATCGGCCTGGCCGTGCCGGTCGCCGGCGAGGCTCTGCCGACGGCAGGCTGAGGGCTGCCCGAGCCTGGGAACGTTCTCCCTCCTCCTGGACAGTGATACTTTTCTCCTCGCAGGCACGACTCTCTTCGAGCCCTGGAGGGGGCGGCGATCCCATGGACTTCGACACTCGGAAGAAGTACTACAACCTCTGCAAGCCGACTGAGCCTCTGGCTCCTGGCGATCCGCGCAACCTGCCCATCGACGAGCTCGACGGAGCGGTACGAGGCTGGCACTGGGTGGACCGCTTCGCCAAGAAGATCGGGATGGTGGAGGAGCCGGTGCTCGAGCTGTTCACCGGCCTGCCGGGCTCGGGCAAGTCCACGGAGCTGCGGCGCCTCTCCGCGCGGCTGTCCGACAAGAAGGGCGCCCATCTCCTGCCCGTCCTCATCGACGCCGAGGAGGTCATCGACCTCACCAACCCCATCGACGTCCCGGATATCCTCGCAGCGATCCTCCACGAGACGGAGAAGTGTGTCCTTATCCACGAGGGGCGCAATTCCGACCAGGCCCTCCAGGAGGGCTACCTCACGCGGTTCTGGCACTGGCTGACGACTACGGACGTGGCGATCGGGCAGGCGGGATTTTCCGTACCGGGGGGCGGCCCCAACCTGGTGGCGGAGATGAAGACCCGCCCCTCCCTGCGCAAGAGGGTGCGGGAGACGGTGGCAGCCCACCTTTCCGGCTTCCTGGGCGAAGTCGAGGACGAGATGAGCCTCCTCGATCGCCGGGCGCGGGACCTCGGCTACCGTGGACTGGTCGTCATCTTCGACTCCCTGGAGAAACTGCGGGGCATTAGCACCAATTGGAAGGATGTCCTCGACAGCGCCGAGGAGATCTTCGCCGCCAACGCCCCCCATCTCCGGCTGCCGGTCCACGTCATCTACACGGTTCCCGCCGCCCTGGTCGCCCGTGCCCGGATCGCCAACGTCGAGTTCATGCCGATGATCAAGCTCCAGACCCGGGAAGGCGAGCCGTTCGAGCCCGGTATGGAGGCGGCCCGCGAGCTGATCCGCCGGCGGATTCCGGACGACGTGCTGGGGGAGCTGTTCGGGCCGGATGCCGAGGTGCGGCTCGCGAAGCTGATCCGCTGGTCCGGCGGCTATCCTCGGGAGATCGTCCGGCTGCTCCGGGAGGTGCTCCTCCTGTCCGAGGAGCCGGTTCCAGACGAGGATGTGGAGCGGATTCTGGGAGAGGTCCGAAGCTCCTACCGGATGATGGTCTCCTCGGACGCCTTCGAATGGCTGGCCCGGGTGTCGGTGGAACGCTTCCTGACGCTGGAGAACGACGACCACCGCCAGGTGGCGGACCGTATGCTGCAGAACAACGCGGTCCTCCGCTATCTCAACCAGGAATCCTGGTTCGACCTCCACCCCGCGCTGTACGAGATCCCCGGGCTTCAGAAGGTCATCGCGCGGATGAAGTCCGGTGGCTGACCCCGGCCTGGATACCCTCACCGCCGCGCTCCGGGCAGATTGGGGCCTTAACCGCCTCTTCCGCAGTCTGGCCCTCGCCGAGGGTTTTCAGTTCCACATCCTCGTCTGCGCCAGCCCCCGGGTGGCGCAGGCGGCCTTCCGGCTCATTGAGGAGGAGACGGGCTCGGCCGTTCACCGGCTGCGGCCCGAGCCCTTCTATTTGAGGGAGCCGGTCCCCTACGAGCATCTGATCTCGGCGGTTCTGGAGCCGCTGGTCTGGCCGCAATTCGAAGGTGAGGACGTGCCCCGGGTGATCGTCATCGACGCTTCGGATGCCGCTAAGAGAGATGAAGGGTCCTGGCGCCAGCTTTTCAGGAGGATGAACGAACGACGCAACGTGATCGCGCAACGGGTGCCGGGGACGCTCCTCCTCTGCGTGACGCCGAGCCTGCACCTCGCCTTCATGCAGGAGGCCCCGGATTTCTGGTCCATCCGGGGGGCCGAGGTGACGCTGGAGCCGCCGCCGGCTCCAGCGGAGCCTCTCGGAGCCAGGCCGGAGGTTGAGCACGAGCGACGCGAAGAACGGGCACCTTCGGTCGAGACCGAGCCGGAGCGGCTGCGGGCCGCCGTCGCAGTGGCGCGCAAGCGGATGGAGGAACTGCCGGAGGACGCGTCGGCGTTGCGGGCATTGATGATTCAACTCGACCGCCTTGGACGCTATGAGGTGGAGTGGGGGAGCCTGGAGAGGGCTCAGACCGCCTATGAGGAGGCCGTAGATCTCGCGAGGTGGCGGATGGAGTTGGCGCCAGACCGTCCGGAGTGGCTGCGGGACCTATCTGTGAGCCTCAATGACCTGGGTGACGTGCTGGTGTCTCGTGGCTCTCTGGAGAGGGCGCAGGAGTCGTACGAGGAGTCTCTGGGTGTGATGCGTCGTCTTCTGGAGCAGGACCCGGACCGTCCGGAGTGGCTGCGGGACCTGTCGGTGAGCCTCATCAAAGTGGGTGACATTCTCCGGTCTCGCGGTTTTCTGGAGAGGGCGCAGGAGTCGTACGAGGAGTCTCTGAGTGTGATGCGTCGTCTTCTGGAGCAGGATCCGGACCGTCCGGAGTGGCTGCGGGACCTGTCGGTGAGCCAGGGCAACGTGGGTGACGTGCTTCGGTCTCGTGGGTCTCTGGAGAGCGCGCAGTCGTCGTACGAGGAGTCTCTGGGTGTGACGCGTCGTCTTCTGGAGCAGGACCCGGACCGACCGGAGTGGCTGCGGGACCTGTCGGTGAGCCTCAACAAGGTGGGTAACGTGCTTCTGGCTCGTGGCTCTCTGGAGAGGGCGCAGTCGTCGTACGAGGAGTCTCTGGGGGTGATGCGTTGTCTTCTGGAGCAGGACCCGGACCGTCCGGAGTGGCTACGGGACCTTTCGGTGAGCCTGGAGCGAGTGGGTGACGTGCTTCGGTCTCGTGGTTCTTTGGAGAGGGCGCAGTCGTCGTACGAGGAGTCTCTGGGTGTAAGACGTCGTCTTCTGGAGCAGGACCCGGACCGTCCGGAGTGGCTGCGGGACTTGGCGGTGAGCCTTCTAAGAATTGGGACGATTCACGAGGCCAGGGGCGAGCGCGAACAGGCGATCTTGCTGTATGAGCAGGCTCTACAAATCGTCAGGGATCTCCAGGCTCGCTTTCCATACCAGCCTCTCTATGGTGAAGACGTGGCTTGGCTGGAGAGGCGGTTGAAAGGGCTGCGGGGAGAAAAACCCCCCTCCTGACCTCCCCCGCTCCCTACCGCCCACCCTCCCAGGGGGAGGCACCACCGCCCATTAACGCCTCTGTTGCACGCGCGGGGCGCCGCTTCTACAATCCCGAGGTACTTTCCGCGACATCCTTCGGGGCTCCGGGAGGTCGCCCATCCCCGCCGTTTTCTTCTTGACTTCCGTTCTGTCTTCCCGGTAGGCTTTCGGCATAACCCGTGCGGCAGCGGCCCGAGGTGAGTTCGGACCTCACCCCGAGCCTAGCCGCACACAGACCGTGAGGAGGTCTTATGAGCAGCCATGAAGATGGTAACACCCCCCGTGTACCCAACTCGCCGGATTCCTTGAACCCGCAACCGGCCCCCGAAGCTCCGGCTTCTCCTTCCAACGCGTTCACAAACTCGCTCCTCCAGCGTCTTCAGGACAGGGACGAGCCGCCGGCCGCCGACGAGGCGGATTGGGCGGGGCCCTGGCGGATGGAGTCCCTCCCGGATGGCAGCTTCGGCTTCTTCCGGAGGGGGGAGAGCCCCGAGCGGGGGTACCGGCCCGCCATGCGGTTCGTCCGGCGGTCCGACGCGCTCCTCGCGCTGGCGATGATCGAGGCCCGGCGCGAGCCCGAGTATCGCCTCCTGCCGGCGCCGGACGGCCACGGCTATCTCGTGCAGAGCCGCTCCGCGTGGGGCGAGGTCGTCGGGGGGCTCGTGATCTTCGATGACGACCTCATCGCCCGCGTCTCCTGGGCGGAGGCGCTCATGCGGTCGCCCGAGGCGCTCGCGCTCTTCTTGGAGGCGTGCGGCAAGGTGGTGCTGGAGCGCGCCGGCGCCATTCTGGAGGAGCGGGTGCGGGCGATGGCTCCCTGACGTACATGCGTGGCCCCGGGCCTCGTCCCGGGGCCACGCCGTTTCCGCTATCCTTCCCGCGCCATGGAACTGCTCTACACCTCCCACGTCCCCGCGGGCGACGGCCCGCATCCCACGGTCATCCTGCTCCACGGCTGGGGCGCCAACGCCCACGACCTGCTGGGGCTCGCGCCGATGCTCCACGGCGGGCGCGCCCTGGTGCTCTGCCCCCAGGGCCAGGTGGAGTTCTCCATCGGCGGCGGCATGGCGGGCTATGGATGGTTCCCGCTGGTCCCCGGAGCGCCGCCCGATCCCCAGGCGTTCCTGCGGGCGGCCGACTCGCTGCGCGGCTTCGTCGACAAGGCGCTGGAGCGCTATCCCATCGATCCGAAGCGGCTGGTGGTGGCGGGGTTCAGCCAGGGGGGTCTCATGGCCTATGAGCTGGGGCTGCGCCAGCCGGCCCGCTTCGCGGGCATCGCCGCGCTCTCCTCCTGGTTCCCCCAGCCGCTGGCCGAGAACCTGCCCCATCTGCCCGAGCACCAGGACTTCCCCGTGCTGATGGTCCACGGCACCCAGGACACCATGCTGGAGGTGGACCGCGCCCGCGAGGGGCGGGAGCTGCTGCGCCCCTTCGGCGTCTCCATCACCTACCGGGAGTTCGACATGGGCCACGAGATCCGGCCCGACGCCCTGAAGGTGATCCTGCGCTGGCTGGACGAGAAGGCGTTCGGGCGGACGGAGGGGGCTGCGGGAGGCTAGGCCTCGCTTCTGGCTTCGGTGAGCCCCCCGTCGAAGTCGTCGTCGTCTTCCTCATCGTCCAGGGGGGCTGAGAAGAGGGTCCGGAGCACCGGGTCCGCGGTGGCGCGCAGGGCTTCGAGGACGCGCGCAGCGGTGGGGATCTCCTGCTCCGGCAGGTCGTCGATGAGCCGATGGAGTGCTTCTCTGCGAGTCACATTCACCTCCGCTCCATCAATCTACCATCGCGGGTCGAGCTTCGGGCGGACGGAGGAGCCCTTGCCCGCCGCTCAGCCTTCTCGTTAGTCTTTAGACATGCCCGATCAGCAGCCGTCCGTCGACGCCGCGAACGTCTTCCAGGTCCACTTCCTGGACATGGGGTCGAAGAAGTACGGGGACTGCATCGTCTGCCTCATCGGGGACAAGCGAATCCTGATCGATGGCGGGCACCTCGGCGACCAGCGGCGCGGCCATCCGGACTATCCGTCGATCCCGGAGCAGCTCGCGGAGATCCTGGGGCAGCCCGCCCCGTGGCGTTTCGACCTCCTGGTGGTCACCCACGCGCACGTGGACCACATCGGCTGCCTGCCCAACCTGGTCTCCACGGGCCAGATCGTCGCCGACTGGGTGCTGGCCGCCGACGAGGAGCTGGGCTGGGGGGATGTCGAAGGTGTGGACGCCCCGGCCTTCGAGGACGCGCCCGAGCCGGTGCGGCAGGCGTTCGCCCTGCTCCGGGAGGAGCGCCCCGCCTTCGCCAGCCGTGAGGAGATGGAGGCCTTCGCCAGCGACGCCGCGCGCATGCGGCCGACCTATGCCGCCATGCTGGACGCCCTCGACAGGGGTGGGGCCAAGGTCGTCCGCTTCGGCCGGGATGATCCCGCCGATCTGGTGGCGGCGTTGCGGCCGGAGACGGGCCTGGAGATCCTGGGGCCGACTCCGGAGCACCTGCTGGCCTGTGCCCGCCAGATCGCCGCGCTGGGCCGTGATGCCGCGGACGTGATCGTCGAGCGGTCCAGGCGGGCGGATCACCCGCTGGACCTGGTCGAGGCCTACGAGGCGCTGCTGATGGGCTCGTTGTATAGGGACAGCGGCGAGTTCGAGCTGGGGAACGCCATCAACGACCAGAGCCTCGTCCTCGCCTTCGGGCGCGGCGGCCGGAAGGTGCTGCTGACGGGCGACATGCAGTTGGCCGACCCGCTGGTCGACGGCCTCGAGGAGAGCATGGCCGAGCTGCGCCGGCACATCGCCCGCAACGGCCCGTACTCGCTGGTGAAGCTCCCTCACCACGGCGCCCGCAACGGCGTGGACGCGGAGCTGCTGGCCGAGACCGGCGCGCCTCTCTTCGTCATCTCCGGCGGCCAGGGGAGCGCCAAGCACCCGCATCCCAGCACTCTCGAGGTCCTGGAGACGGCCCAGGGGATCGCCTGGTACCGCACGGACCGCAACGGCTGGATCAGCGTCGACCTGGCGACGGCGGAGATCGAGGCGGAGTGGGTCCGCGGCGAGCCGAACGACCGCGGCCGGAACCCGGAGGCGCGCGACTTTCTCGACGAGCCGGGCCCCGCGCTCCCGCCGCCGGCCGAACCGCCCGCTCCACCCTCTCCAGAATTCACGCGCTCCGTGGTGAGGACGCCCGACGGCGAGATCGTGGAGGTTCTCGCCCGGATCCCGCACCGCCGGACCAAGGTGGTCATCACCATCGAGGTCGAGCCGTCAGAGGAGCCATCAGGAGAGATCGCGGCCGCCGGCCGGCGGGAGAGCCCGGCGGCCGGAGCCGGGAGGCCGGCCGCGGACCGTGTTACCCCACGGCCGGCCGGCGGCCAGGGGGCGGCGCTCCGCCTCGGCGGCGGCCGGGAGCTCCCGCCGCTCCTCT
The DNA here is from genome assembly GCA_035628695.1 of Thermoanaerobaculia bacterium. GTDB lineage: Bacteria > Acidobacteriota > Thermoanaerobaculia > Multivoradales > UBA5704 > DASPJI01. The sequence goes on from DASPJI010000842.1 coordinate 17,020, forward strand.
TCGCCACCGACCCCGACGCGCTGGCGAACAACATCGGCCGCGAGGAGGCCCGCGCCGTCTGCAAGGCGCTGGAGGATTCGGGGCAGACCGTGGTCTTCGACGGCTTCCGCAAGATGAGCTCCG
>DASPJI010000843.1:0-8290 GCA_035628695.1 Thermoanaerobaculia bacterium
ACCTGCTGCTTCTCAAGTACGACGCCCAGGGGACGCTCGCCGGGCGCGGACCTTCGATTACCAGGTTCCCGAGGAGGGCATTTCATCGGAGTTCGATGATGGCTTCAATCTGACGGTCGACGCCGCCGGCAACGTCTACGCGATCGGCTGGAGCTTCGTCGACGGGACCCGCCGGCGGGACTTCCTCGTCCTCAAGTACGACACGAACGGTGTGCTGCAGTGGACTCGGACCTTCGATTATGGCGACGACGACTATGCGACGCGCGTCGTGGTCGACGCCACCGGAAACGTCTACGTCAGCGGCGAATCGCAGACGCCCGGTCTCCCGTACCAATCGACCGACAACGTGACGATCAAATACAGCCCGTCCGGGACCGAGTTGTGGCGGCGCGTCTACGCGGAGGCGCCGGGGCGGTGGGACGGCGACACGCAGATGGTGCTGGCGCCACTGGGTGGCGTCTATGTCGCGATGATGTCCCAGATCCCGGAGGGCTACAACAACACCGTCGTGCACTATCTGGCTGACGGCACCGAGGCCTGGAGGTACCGCATCCCCGGCAGCGGCAACGATTGGCTCTGGGATTTCGCGCTCGATCCGGCCGGGGATCTCATCGTCGGCGGCCACGAGTTGGGCGAGACGACGGCGACGAACTTCCTCACCGTCAAACTGGCGACCTCGCGGGGTACGGCACCCGGTCCGCGGCTCGCCGCGTTGTCGATCTTGCCCACTCGGGTTACGGGCGGCGAGTCGGCGACCGGAACGGTGACCCTCGACGGGCCGGCGCCCGCCGGTGGTGCCGTGGTGACGGTAGAGAGCGGATCGACCGCCTCGGCGTGGACTCCGGCGAGCGTCACCGTGCCCGCGGGCGCGACAACCGCGTCCTTCCCGGTCAGCACCAGCGCCAATGTCAACCAGGACAACCTCGTCGATTTCTCCGCTAGCTACGGCGGGGTAGCGAAGCTCGCGTCGCTCACCGTCGCGAAGCCCCCGTCGCCACCGCCGCCCTCGGCGGTGCTGTCGTCCTTGACCGTCACTCCTCTCACTTTCCCGGGCGGTTGCAAGACCGCGACCGGCAAGGTGACGCTCACCGCGCCGGCGCCCGCCGGCGGCGCCTGGGTGCCGATCACCAACCAGCACCCGGTGGCGACGATGCCGAGCGGGGTGACGGTGCCCGCTGGCGCGACGAGCGCGACCTTCACCATCTCGGGCCCGGCCGTCAGCTCGACGGTGACCGGCACGGTGAGCGCGAGCGTGGGTGGCGTGACGAAGTCGGTCAGCGTCAAGGTGCGGCCGATCGCGATCCTGAGCCTGACGCTGTCGCCCAACCGGTTACGCGGTCCGGGCTCGTCGACCGCCACCGTGACGCTCGAGTGCCCGGCGGCGCCGGGCTCGATCTCGGTCGTGCTGTCGTCGAGCAACACCGCCGTGGCAACGCCGGCGGTCGCCAGCCTGACCATCCCCGCCGGCGCCAGGACGGCGACCTTCCAGGTGAACGCCGCCGACGTCTCGGCGGTGAGCACCGCCTCTATCTCGGCCCGTGGCAATGGGGTGACCAAGACCGCCACGATCACCGTCGAGCCATAGGACACCCTCGCCGCCGCCGGGAGGTCCGGCGGCGGCGTTTCCTTTTGAATGGGGGAGGCTCAGAAGGCCGGCCGCGGCTCGGTCCCCAGCGGGGCGGCCTGGGCGGCGAGGAGGTTGCGCAGCACCTCGGGCTCCACGGGCTTGACGAAGTGGTGGTGGATGCCCGCCTCGCGCGAGCGGCGGCGGTCCTCCGGTTGTCCGTAGCCGGTCATCGCCACCAGTAGGGCGTGGTCCAGGCCCACGTCCTCGCGCAGGCGCTGGGCCACCTGATAGCCGTCCAGCCCCGGCAGGCCGATGTCGAGCAGCACGACCTCGGGGCGCTGCTCCCGGGCGGCCTCCACCGCTTCCAGGCCGTCGTGCACCACCTGCACGTCGTGGTTCCAGAGACGGAGCAGCGCGGCGAGGCTCTCCGCCGCGTCGACGTTGTCTTCCACCACCAGCACCCGCACCCCCCGCGAAGGGGCCGCCGGCTGGGGCTCGGGGACCAGCCCGGGCATCTCCGACGGGATGGCGGCGCGGGCGGGCAGGCGCACCACGAACTCGCTCCCCTGGCCCAGGCCGGCGCTGTGAGCCTCCACCGTGCCGCCGTGCATCTCCACGAGGCTGCGCGCCAGCGTCAGGCCGATGCCGAGGCCCCCCTCCGAGCGGGCGAGGGAGCCGTCCGACTGCACGAAGGGCTCGAAGACCCGGCCGAGCACGTCCGGCGGCACGCCGATCCCTGTGTCGCGGAGGCGTACCACGGCCTCACCCTCCTCGAGGGCGGCGGTGAGCCAGATCTGGCCGCCCGGCATCGTGTACTTGGCCGCGTTGTTGAGGAGGTTCGAGAAGATCTGCTCCAGACGGGTGGGATCGGCCTCCAGCCGCACCGGCTCGGCGGGGAGCCGCAGCTCCAGCCGATGATTGCGCGCCTCGATCAGCGACCGGTTGGCCTCCACCGCCCGCTGCAGGATCGTGCCCAGGTCCAGCCCCTCCTTGCGCAGCCGGATGTTGCCGTGCGTGATGCGTGAGACGTCCAGCAGGTCGTCCACCAGCCGGGCGAGGTGCTTGACCTGGCGCTCCACCATCTCGCGCGAGGCCTGGAAGGAGGGATCGAAGTTCTCCGCCTGCCGCATCAGCTCCACCGAGTTGCGGATCGGCGCCAGCGGATTGCGCAGCTCGTGCGCCAGCATGGCGAGGAACTGGTCCTTGCGGCGGTCCGCGGCTACCAGCTCCTCGGCGCGCCGGCGCAGCTCCTCCTCCAACTGCTTGCGCTCCGTGATGTCCAACTGCGTGCCCCAGACGCCAGTCAGGCGGTCGCCTTCCAGGATCCCGATGAGGTTGTTGATGAAGTATTTCGGGTTGCCTTCCTTGTCGACCTCGTGGGACTCCGCCCCGGTCAGGTGGTAGCCGGAGCGGATGAAGGTGCGCAGGTACTCGACGTTGTGGGAGTCCGAGCGGGGCACCAGATCGTCGAGGCGCGCGCCGCGCATCTCCTCGGCGCTCGCCACGCCGTACATGCGAGCCATGACCTCGTTGCACTCGGCGAGCACGCCGTGGCGATAGAAGAGGTCGATCTGCTGGTCCTCGGAGAGGGTGGTGGGCACCGGTTCCTCGACGTCGCAACGCCAGATCCCCTCCGAGCTGTGGGAGACGAAGATCCGGTACCGGTCCTCGCTCTCCCGCAGCGCCCGCTCCGCCCGCACGCGCTCGGTCGCGTCCCGCAGCACCAGCACCGCTCCTCCGGCCTCGCCTTGGAGGGGAGAGACGTCGACATCCAGCACGCGCTCGTCCGCGCCGCTCGCGGCCGCCAGCAAGGCGCGGCGGGTGGAGGACTGGCCGGCGGCCGCTCCATTCAGCGGCAGCTCCAGGGGGCGGTGGGTCCGCTCGTCCAGAAGCTGGACGATCTGTCCGAGAGGAGAGCCGCCGGCCTCCTCGGCGCTCCGGCCGAGGAGCCGCACTGCGGCAGGGTTCAGGAAGGTCACGGCACCGTGGCTGTCGGTCGTCACAACCGCGTCGCCGAGGCTTTCCACGGTGGCGCGGGGCCAATCGAGCTGGCCGGTGGAGGTCTGCGTTGCCATAGATCCTTTCTAATAGCCGGCGACGGTCCTCCCCGTCGGGAGGGTCGTATCTTAAACCTTCCGGCGTCCACACCTATACTTGGGGGCACCGATGCCGACTGGAGACGCTGCATGAAGCCTGCCCACCGAGCCTGGATCCCCCTCATCCTGATAGTTGCCGCCGCCTCCCATGCCGAGGACAACCGAAGTGTCGGGCCGCTCTTCCCGGTCCCCGATGCCCAGCGCCAGGCCGCCCCTGCGGCTCCGCCCCCGCGGCTGTCCGAGACCTGGGGCCTCGTCCCGCTGGCCGTCCTGGCGCCGGCCGAGAAGGCGGCGCGGGCCGAGCTCGCGGCGCTCCAGTCCTGGAACGACGCCGGCCGGCTGCCGGTGCGGAACGGCTTCACCCGCGCCCTGCCCGCCGCCCGTGCCGTGACGATCGACGCCGGCGCGCTGCCGCGGACGCCGATCGAGCACGCCGGGGGCATCCTGGCCGAGACCGCCTTCGGCCGGCTGGCCTGGGGGGGCGAGGTGCGGGTTCCGGGCGCCTACCGGCTGCGGGCGCGGCTCACCGACGTGCGGCTCCCCCGCGGGACCCGCCTCTGGGTCCATGGGGATCACGGCGAGGTGGTGGGGCCCTTCGGCCCCGAGCGGCGGGGACCCTCCGGCGATCTCTGGACTCCCAGCGTCGGCGGCGAGTCGATCCGGCTGGACGTGGAGCTGCCCGCCGGCGCGTTCGAGAAGGCGGCGGAGGCACGATTCGGCTTCCGGATCGCCGAGGTCCTGGAGATGGTGCCGATGGAGGACGAGATGGCGGGCGACAAGGTGCTGCCCTGCGAGGTCGACCTCGCCTGCGCCGACCGGAGCGAGCTGCCCTTCCTCGACGCCTACCGTCACGCGGTGGCGCGAATGACGTTCGTCCAGGACGGCAGCGGCTTCCTCTGCTCCGGCGCGCTGCTCAACGACACCGATTCGCGGACCGAGATCCCGTACCTGCTGACCGCCCACCACTGCCTCTCGACCCAGGAGGCGGCGTCGAGCCTGGACGCCTTCTGGGATTACTACCGGACCTCCTGCGGCGGCCCGGCCCCGTCGCTGAGTCAGGCCCCGCGCAGCGACGGCGCAACCCTCCTCGCCACCTCCAACGACACCGACTTCACCCTGCTGCGCCTGGACCGGGTCCCGCCGGGGCGCGTCTTCCTCGGCTGGACCGCCGATGCGTCGGTCATCCGGGAGGACGGCACTCGCCTGTATCGCCTGTCCAGTCCCGGCGGCCGTCCCCTGGCCTACTCGGTGACCCGGGTGGACCGCTTCTTCCAGGCCTGCCGCGACCGGATACGCCCGGACTTCATCTATTCGACCCGGGTCACCGGGGGGACCGAGGGCGGCAGCTCCGGCGCGCCGACCATCCTGGCCGACGGCCGCGTCGTCGGCCAGCTCCTCGGCGGCTGCGGCGACAGCGACGACTGCAGCATCGGACAGGCCACCGTCGACGGCGCGTTCTCCGGCACCTTCCCCAGGGTCCGCCAGTTCCTGGCCCCCTTGCAGCCCTGCACGCCGGGGCCGAACAACCTCTGTCTCCTGGGGAACCGTTTCCGGGTGGAGCTGGTCTGGCAGAATCAGTACGACGGCTCGTCGGGCCAGGGGAAGCCGGTGCCCCGCACCGACTCCACGGGCTTCTTCTACTTCCAGGACCCGTCCAACTTCGAGCTGATCGTCAAGATCCTGGACTTCGGCGACGTGGTCAAGGTGTTCTACGGCCAGCTCACCGACCTGCGCTTCACCCTGACCGTCACCGACACCCGGACGGGCAACACCAAGATCTACCAGAACGGCCCCGGCGACTGCGGCGCCATCGACCAGACGGCCTTCCCGGGCTCGCTGGCGAGCACTTCGGCGACATCGGCGGTGTTCGAGGCGGCGCGGCGGGGGAGAGCGGCCAAGGCCGGCACCTGCGTGGCCGATGCCGACACCCTGTGCCTGGTCGACCGCCGCTTCGCCGTCGAGGTCAACTGGCGCAATCAGTTCAACAACGAATCCGGCAGGGCCCAGCCGGCGCCGCTCAGCCAGCAGGCCGGCATGTTCTCCTACACCGACCGGAGCAACATCGAGCTGGTGGTCAAGGCCCTGGACTTCGGCGACCGCATCCTCTTCTTCTGGGGCGCGCTGTCGGACCTGGAGTACACGATCACCCTGACGGACACGGAGACCGGAGCCAGCAAGACCTACAACAACCCGGCCGGCAAGTTCTGCGGCGGCTTGGACAACAACGCCTTCTGAGGCAGGAGGCGCCGCAGGGCCAGGGCCAGGAGGACGAAGAGCGGCACGGCGCCCTGGAGCAGCAGCCGGTTCCAGGTGACCCGGGCGAGGTCCTCCGGGTACCAGTGCACGGAGTAGGCCCCCCAGGCGACGGCCAGGGGGCCGGCCAGGGCCAGGAGCAGGGGCAGCGAGACCGCCCGCCTCCGGCCCGTCCATCCTTTCCATCCCGCCAGCAGGACCAGGGGGAGCGCCCACCAGAAGACTCCCCAGTGCTCCCAGGCTGTCATCTGCCGGAGCATCACCGATCCAACGGAGGGGATGCGGGTGACCACCCCGGGCCAGAAGTCCGAGAGGTCGACGAACTCGGCGTAGTTCTCGTCCTCGCGGTTGGGGATTCCCGTCCGCCAGTCGATGAGGAGCGCCAGGGCCAGGGCGGCCACCAGGGCCGTGGCGATGAGCCGGGCCGCCCGGCGGTGGGCGGTCCGGGAGAGGGGGACCGCGCCACGGCGGCGGGCGGCCAGCCAGGCGCGGACGATGACCAGCCCCGCCGCCATGAGGGCGAGGAGCGTCAACGGGGTGCCCTCGTTCTTGGTCAGGACGGCGGCGGCGAGGAGGAGGCCCGCGGCGATGCCGTCGAAGGGCCGGAGCCGGGAGCGCAGGAGGAGGATGAGGCCGCCGCCGTAGAAGCAGGCGAGAGGGAGGTCGCTGTAAGCGCTGACCGCTCCCCCCTCGCCGCCGTAGGCGAAGAACGGCACGGCGGCGGCGGCCAGGCCGGCGAGGTCGGCGGCGGCGCGGCCGGCCCAGCGCCGGGCGGCGTCGTGGATGAGGAGCAGGAGGGCGGGTAGGAAGGCCGCGTAGAGCGCCCGGAAGGTGGGGTCGTCGTCACCCGCGCCGGTAGCCTCCAGCGCCGCCACCTGGGCGACGGGGAGGAGGAGCGGGTACTCGGGGTGGGAGATGTACCAGCGGGCCCGCTGGAGAGCGGAGGCGTTCACGGTGCCGTCCGCGCGGAGGTAGCGGGCCTGGGCCGACCAGGTCATCCGGCCGTCCCAGTCGCGGACCGGCTCGCTCACGGCGTCCGCCAGGACGCCGAGGGTGACGGCGAGGGTGACGGCGGGGAAGACGAGGGGGAGGAGGCGGCGGAGACCCGCCCGACGGCCGCCGGGGGTGCGGTCGCCCTGCTCAGCTCCTTCGTGTGCGCTCCCCCCTCCCACCCTCCCACGCTGCCAGTCGCCTGCGCCGGACGACCGCACCCCCGGCGGCCTCCTCCCACCCGCTCGTAGGAGGCGGATGAGGAGGCCCGCGGCGGCTACGGCGAGCGCCAGGCCGAAGATGGCGGGGCGGCGGAGGGGGATGTCGAGGAGGTGGGAGAGGGTGTAGAGGCCTCCGGCGACGGTGGCGACGCCTAGAAGATAGGCATAGGCGAGCCGGTGGGGGAGCGAGAGGCGGCGGAGAGCGGGAAAGAGCTCGGTGAGGGCGAAGCCGGCGGCCAGGAAGAGGGCGACGCCGCCGAGGGCGGGCAGGAGGTTAGCGGCCACGGCGGGCCTCCAGCTCTTCGAGGAAACGGAAGCGCTCGATCATGTCCGGCGGCCGGCCGTTGGTGTAGGCGATGACGACCCAGCGGGCCCGCGCCGGCACCCGGCTGCGCAGGCGCTTCACTCCGGGGAGCTTGCCCGTCTTGCCGAGGAAGACGGCCTTGCGGGGAGCCAGGTCGTGGCGCACCCAGAGCGCCGCCCCCTCCTCGACCGGCTCGCCGTCGACCAGCGCGTAGACCCCGTCCGGCGGAATGGTGCGGCGGATGGTGTCGATGGTCTCGACGTAGGGGGCGCCGAAGACGCGCACCCGAGCCGCGTCCGGGCTCTCGCCGGCACGGCGGAGCGCCTGGAGGACACGGTTGGCCGACGTCCCCATGGCCACGGGGAGCGAGGTGGCCAGGAACAGGCCGAACGCGGCCAGGGCCACGGCCTGGGGAACGGAGAGCCGGAAGCGCATCGGGCGGCTATTGAATCACAGCCTACTTCCACCCCCGCGTCCCGAGCGCCGGCGCCTTCATCACCCGGTAGACGGGGAGGAGCCCCAGGGTCTCGTCCCAGTAGGGGGTCCGGCGATACCACCACATGTAGCGCGCCTGGCCGTCCTTGGCGAAGGTCTCGTCGCGGAGCGCCTCCTGCCAGGCGGCCGCGGTCTTCGGGTCCTTCAGCATCTCCTCGGCCAGCCCCTCGAGGACGCGCGGCTCGATGTACTCCTTGCGCTCGAAGACGGTGGAGAGGAGCCCCCAGGCGAGGAGCGAGTCCGGGGCCTCGGGCTCCAGGAGCTGCACCGCCACCTCGAAGTCGGGCTGGTCCGCCGGGATCCACAGGGCGCCCGCGGGGATGGCGCGCCGCTCGGACGCACGCGCGGTCCTGGCGGTCACCGC
>DASPJI010000844.1:0-4407 GCA_035628695.1 Thermoanaerobaculia bacterium
GCCGCCGCCGGTGCCGCCGCTGCCGCAGCCGGCCAGCCCCAGGGCGGCGCCCAGGGTGAGGCTCAGCAGCAGAGCGGAGGCGGCGGATCTACGAATGACGGAGCAGGTCAAGGAACTCCTCTCGGACCGGCTTCTGATGGAAGATCCCGCGCAACGCCGAGGTGACGGTCAGCGCCCCCGGCTTCTTGACTCCGCGCATCTCGACACACAGGTGCCGGGCCTCGATCACCACCATGGCTCCCAGCGGCTGGAGCTTCTCCTCCAGGAAGGTCACCACCTGCTCGGTCAGACGCTCCTGGAGCTGCGGCCGCTTGGCGTAGAACTCCAGGATGCGGGCGAACTTCGACAGCCCCAGGATGCGGTCCCGGGGGATGTAGGCGATATGGGCGTGGCCGTAGAACGGGACCAGGTGATGAGCGCACATGGAGTAGAAGGGGATCTGCTTCTCCATCACCATGTGGCTGTACTTCTCCTCGTTCGGGAAGGTGGTGACCTTCGGCTCGGCCCCCTCCTCCAGCCCGTGGAACATCTCGAGGTACATCTTGGCGACCCGCAGGTCGGTCTCGGCCAGGTTGGGGTCCTTGAGGTCCAACCCCAGGGCCGTGAGAAGGCCGCGCACGTGGTGCGCGACCCGGTCCAGCTTCTGCTGCTGCGAGCCGTCGAGCTCGGTCAGGGCGACCGGCGGGACGTGCTCGGGGACGATCACTTCGGGATCGCGGCTCATGGTCTTGGGCTCCTCGCCGGGTTCGGCCCCGGGCGAATGGCCCACTATCCTACACCAGCGCGCCCCCCGGCCCGCCTCTTGCAGTCCCCCCTCTTCGAGAGCGAAGCATCGCTCGCCGTTCGAACTACAAGGAGGACTGTGATGGCCAAGAGTGCACGCGACATCATGAGCAGCGATCCCGCCTGCGTGACCCCGGTCGCGACCGCCCAGGAGGCGGCCGGCCTGATGGAGACCCATGACGTGGGGAGCCTCCCCGTCGTCGAGAGCGAGAGCTCGAAGCGCCTGCTCGGCATCGTCACCGACCGCGACCTGGCCCTGCGGGTGCTCGGCCGGGGCGAGTCCGGCAACACCCCGGTGAGCGAGGTGATGTCCAAGGACCTCCACTGCGCCCGCCAGGAGGACGACCTCGACAAGGTCGAGCGCCTGATGGCCGAGCACCAGGTGCGCCGCATCCCCGTGCTCGACGAGCAGGACCGTCTGGTCGGCATGATCGCCCAGGCCGACCTCGCCCGCGAGCGCCGCGCCGTCGGCGACAAGGACTTCGCCAAGGTGGTCGAGCAGATCTCCGAGCCGGCCGGCGTCGGCCGCTGACGGGCCGCCAGCTTGGTCCCCGGCAGAGGGCGGGGGAGGGACCGCCCGACGGAGGCCCCCTCCCCCGGCATCATTCCCCTCTGAATCGGGGATATCATCCGGGGCCAGGAGGGCTGCATGCTCTACGACCTCTCCCCCACGATCCGTTCCGGATTTCCCGTCTGGCCCGGCGACACCGCGTTCGAGAGCCGGCTCATCTGGTCGCTCGCCGAGGGCGCGTCGGTCAACCTGTCGGCGGTCACCACGACGCCGCACCTGGGATCGCACGCCGACGCCCCGTTCCATACCGAGGAGCGGGGGGACTTCATCGCCGACATGCCGCTCGAGCGCTACATCGGCCCCTGCCGGGTGGTGAAGGTGCCGCCGCAGCCGCTGATCGAGCCCCGCCACCTGGAGGGGATCGACCTGGCGAGCCCGTCGCGCATCCTCTTCAAGAGCGAGAGCGTGCGCGACCGCCGGACCTTCCCGGAACGGTTCACCGCCCTGTCGCCCGAGGTGGCGGCCCTCCTCGCCGACCGCGGCATCCTCCTCGTCGGGATGGACACGCCCTCGGTGGACCCGTTCGACAGCAAGACCCTGGACGCGCACCACGCCCTGTTCCGCGGCGGCGTCGCCATCCTGGAGGGGCTGGTCCTCGACGGCGTGCCGGAGGGGATCTACGAGCTGATCGCCCTGCCGCTCAAGCTGGCGGGGCTCGACGCCTCCCCCGTCCGGGCGGTGCTGCGTACCTTCGCGCGCGAAGAGGTCGCGTCCAGATAAGATGAGAGGCCGGAGGAGGCGCCGGGCCCGTTCCGGGTCCCCGCGACAACATACCGGCAACCAGGGGGCAACCCCGAGGAGAGATCTCTCGTGAACAGCAAGGAATTCGTCGGCCAGCTGGTCGAGGAGATGGAGGGGCTCTTCGCCCGCCTGGGCGAGACCGAGACCCTGGAAGCCGAGGCCGACGGGCAGGTGGACGTCGTCACCCTGCTCCGCCTGGCCTTGAAAAGCGAGCTCGAGGCGAGCGAGCTGGCCGCCTTCTGGATGGCCTCGACGCCCGAGATGGACGCCAAGATGATCCTCGCCATGCAGGTCGGCGACGAGATGAAGCACTACGGCATGATCAGCCAGCGGCTGGAGGACCTCGGCGCGGACCTCTCCGCCTTCGACCCGCTGGCGGAGGGGCACAGCCCCCTCTACCATTACCTGCGCGGCCTGCGCACGACGGTGGAGCGCATCGCCGCCGGCCCGTTCGCCAGCGAGGCCATCGCCAAGATACGCAACGCCCAGTTCGTCCATTTCTGCCGGTCGGTGGGGGACGAGCAGACGGCGCGGCTCTATGAGAAGGTGATCCAGCCGGAGGAGATCCACCACTACCACGCCGGCCGCGAGTTCCTGGAGAAGCACGCGACGACGCCGGAGCTCCAGGCGCTGGCCGCCGCCGCGGCCCGCAACACGCTGGAGATCGCCGACGAGCTGCGCAGCCTGGCGGCGAAGACGACCGGCATCCACAGCATCCCCGTTTCCTGAACCACCGACCCGATTCATCGACTACGAGAAAGGACCCATGCCTCCCGAGATCTCGACCCTCGCCGTCCTCGGCTCCGGCACCATGGGGCGCGGCATCGCGCACGTGGCCGCCGTGGCCGGTTACACCACCCACCTCTTCGACCCGGACGCGGCAGCGCTGTCCAAGGCCGAGTCCACCATCCACCGCAACCTCGCCAAGGGGGTGGAGCTGGGCAAGGTGGATGCCGCCGTCGCCGAGCGGGCGCGCGGCAACCTGCGTCTGGACACGGACCTGGGGGCCGCGGTGGCCGAAGCCGATCTGGTGATCGAGGCGGCGCCCGAGGACATCGCCCTCAAGGTCGACCTCTTCCGGCAGGTGGCGCGGTCCGTCCCGGAGCACGCCCTGTTCGCCTCCAACACCTCGGCCCTGTCGATCACCGAGATGGCGGCGGCCTCGGGGCGTCCGGAGCGCTTCGCCGGCATGCACTTCTTCAACCCCGTGCACCTGATGCGGCTGATCGAGCTGGTGCGCGGCCTCGACACCTCGCAGGAGACCCTCGACGCCATGCGCCGGGTCGGCGAGCGCATGGGCAAGGAGATCGTGCTGGTCAACGAGGCCCCCGGCTTCGTCACCAGCCGCATCAACGTCCTGATCGGCAACGAGGCCTTCCGCATGCTGCAGGAGGGGGTGGCGAGCGCCGAGGACATCGACAAGGCGCTGAAGCTGGGCCTGAACCACCCCATGGGCCCCTTCGAGCTGGCGGACCTGGTGGGGCTCGACGTCCGCCTGTCGATCCTCGAATTCCTCCACCGCTCCCTGGGGGAGGCCTTCCGGCCCAACCAGCTCCTGATCCAGCACGTCCGCGCCGGCCGCCTCGGCCGCAAGGTGGGCCGCGGCGTCTACACCTACAACGAGAACGGGGAACGGGTGAAGTGACGGACCTGGCGGGACGGGTCGCCCTGGTGACCGGAGCGAGCAGCGGCCTGGGGCTGGCCTCGGCCCGGGCGCTCGCCCGGCGCGGCGCCCGTCTCGCCATCGCCAGCCGCGGCGGCGATAAGCTGGAGGGAGCCCGGGAGGAGCTGGCGCGCGCGGGGGCCGACGTGGCCTCGTTCGCCGCGGATATCCGCGAGCCCGAAGAGCTGGAGCGGCTGGTGCGCGAGGTGGAGCAGCGGCTCGGCGGCGTGGACATCCTGATCGCCAACGGCGGCGGTCCCCCGGCCAAGCCGGCGCTGGACCTGACGGAGGAGGACTGGCAGGCGGCGCTGCCGCTGGTCTTCCTCTTCATCCCGCGCCTCTGCCGCCTGGTCGTCCCCGGCATGCGGCAGCGCCGCTGGGGCCGGATCGTGGCGATCAACTCGGTCTCGGCGCGGCAGCCGATCCCGAACCTGGCGCTCTCGAACGCTCTGCGTCCGGCGGTGCTCGGCTATCTCAAGACCCTCTCGCAGGAGGTGGCGGCGGACGGGGTGACGGTGAACGCCGTCCTCCCCGGTTACATCCTCACCGCGCGGCAGGAGGAGCTGACCCAGGCGGCCGCGGCGCGCTCCGGCCGTTCCGCGGAGGAGATCGTCAGCGCCCGCGTCGCCGACATCCCCATGGGCCGAAT
>DASPJI010000845.1:0-7740 GCA_035628695.1 Thermoanaerobaculia bacterium
GCCCGGCTCGGCCCGCAGCGCCGCCTTGTAGGCCTCCACGGCGCCGGCGGCGTCGCCCGCAGCGAGCTTGGCGTTGCCCAGGTTGTAGTGGGCCGCCGGCGACAGGGCGGGCCCGGCCTCCAGGGCCGCCTGCTCCAGCAGGGGGACCGCCTTGCGCTCGTGGCCGGCGGACAGCTGGGCGGTGCCGGCGTTGTAGCGCACCGCGGGGTCCTTCTCGTCGATCCGTAGCGCGGTGTCCGCGAGGTCGGCGGCCCGGTCGGCCTCCCCCTGCGCGGCGGCCTCGATCGCCTCGGCCGTCCGCTCGCGGGGGTTGTAGAGCCAGCGCTCGACGGCCGCGGGAAGATGGAGCGACGGCCAGGGGATGTCCGGCAGGGACGGCAGGGCCGCCACCGCCCCGGCGAGCAGGAAGGCCACGGCCCTCACGCCGCCTTCCTCCGCGCCGCCTCGGCGGAGGGCTCGCCGGCCGCACCCTTGGATAGAGAGGTCTCGCGGGCCGGGGCGAACGGGCCGACGGCGAGGTAGAGGAGCAGGGCGGCCACCGCGGCGCCGAGAGGCCACTGGAAGCGCTCCTCGTGGGTGCTGAGGCTCTGGCTCTCCATGGTCCGTTTTTCCATCTGGTCGATCTGGCGCAGCAACGGCGCCGGATCCGCCGCGGCGCTGGTGACCCGCAGGTAGGCGCCGCCGGTGGCCCGCGAGAGGCCCTCCAGGGTCTCCTCGTGGAGACGGCTGACGATCAGGTCACCGGTCTCGTCGCGTTTGAAGTCACGGCTGCCGGGGATGGGGACCGGCGCCCCCTCCGGCGTGCCGATGCCGAAAGCGTGGACGGTGACCCCCTCCTCCTTCAGGCGGGGGAGCCACGAGTCCAGCCGGCCGCCGTGGTCTTCGCCGTCCGACAGCACGATCAGCACCCGGTGCTTCTCGCTCCCCTCGCCGAACAGGCGGAGGGCGGTCTCGATCCCCGGGGAGAGCTCGGTGCCCGGCGTCGGCAGCGACCCCGGCTCGATCGTATCGAGCAGCAGGTCCACCACCGCGCCGTCCAGGGTGAGAGGGGTGAGGACCATGGCCGCCCCCTCGGTCTGCACCAGCCCCAGCCGGTTGCCCGGCATCGCCTGGGCCAGGCGCCGGACCAGCGTCCGGGCGACGTAGAGGCGCGACGGCGAGACGTCCATGACCCCCATGGAGAGGGAGGAATCCACCAGGAAGACCACGTCGACGCCGCGGCGCTCCACGGTCTGCTCGCCGCTCCCCCAGCGCGGCCGGGCCAGGGCGAGCGCCGCGCCCAGCACCGCCAGACCCAGGCAGACCACCGACAGGGTGATGCGGCGCGGGTGATAGGCCGGGAGCAGCCGGTCCCAGAGGCCGCGCGACGCCCAGGCCGCGTCGGCCGCAAGGCGCCGGCGCCAGAGCCAGGCCACCGCCAGCGCCGCCAGCGGGGCGAGGAGGGCCAGCCAGACGAGGCGGGGCTCGGCGAAGCTCATGGCGATCCCTTCATGGCTCGGCGGTCACCTTGAGACCCGCGGCGGCGATGGGGAGGAGGAGGAGCGACAGCGCCGCCCAGACCAGCGGGGCGAACGCCTCGCGGTAGCGGACGTAGCGCTTCACCTGGAGCGGCGTCTTCTCCAGCCGGTCGATCTGGTCGAAGATCCGGCGCAGCCCCTCGCCGTCGGTGGCCTTGTAGAACTGCCCGCCGGTGCGCTTGGCGATCTGGCGCATCAGCTCCTCGTCGACCGGCACCCGCATCATCACCCGCCGCACGTACTGCCGGCCGGTCACCGGGTCGCGCTGCGGGAAGGGGACCGGCGCCACGCCCGTGGCCGCGCCGACGCCGATGGTGTAGACCTTGATCCCCAGCCCGTCGCAGACCGCGGCGGCGGAGACCGGGTCGATCTCGCCGGCGTTGTTCACCCCGTCGGTGACCAGCAGAACGACGCGGGTCTTGGCCTCGCTGTTCTTGAGGCGCGCCGCGGCGTTGGCCAGGGCGACGCCGATCGCGGTGCCGTCGGGCAGGGTGTTGAGCTCGATCGAGCTGATGAGCTGCCGGAGCATCTGCCGGTCGGTGGTCAGGGGGGCCCGGGTGAGGGCGCTGCCGGCGAAGACGGTCATGCCGATCCGGTCGCCGGACCGCCCCTGCACGAAGTCGGTGACGACCTGCTTGGCGACCGTCAGCCGGTTGTTGGGCTGGAAGTCCTCGGCCCCCATGCTGCCCGAGATGTCGAGGACGATCTGGATGTCGATCCCCTCGGTGAGGCTCTCCTCCCAGGCGTAGCCGAGCTGGGGCCGGGCGAGGGCCGCGACCAGGAGCCCCAAGGCGAGAAGCCGGGCATAGAACGGCAGGTGGAGGCGCCAGGCCCCCGCCGTCCGTCCGGCGCCCCGCGGCAGGTGGCTGTAGGTGAGTGCGCCCAGCGTCTGTCGCCGGTGGTGCCGCCAGGCGAGGACCGGCAGGGCGAGGAGCAGCAGCAGCCACCAGGGGCTCGCCAGATGGGGGAAGGCCTCGCCCATCATCCCGCCGCCTCCAGCTTCGCCGGACTCTGCTCGGGCGGCTTCTCCTGAAGCGCGGGGGGCTGGACGTACATCTCCACCTCGCGGGCGATCTCGCGGGCGGTGCCGATCCGCTCCCGGGTGGGCTCCGTGCCGGCGTCCTGGCGCGCGAACTTGACCAGGTCGCACGCCCGCAGCAGCTCCACCAGGCGGCGCGCCGGTGTCCCCGGGACCCGCCGGTAGACGAGCTGGCGCTGGATCTCGCTGGTGGTGCTCTCGGCGGCGGGGAAGGAGAGGGCACGCCCCAGGTAGTGCCGGAGCGCCAGGCTGAGCCGGGTGTGGACCGCCAGCGGCGAAGGCTCCCTTTGGAGATTGTCCAGCTCGCGCAGCAGCTCGTCAAACGGGGGGAGCGGCGGCGCGGCGGGCGCCGCGGCCGCGGAGCGGCGCGCCTGGCGCCAGAGCAGGAAGAGCAGCCCCAGGCAGAGGGCGGAGGCGGCGGCGAGCGTCCACCAGAAGCGCTCGCCGAGAGGGAGGGCGCGGAGGGCGGCCGGCGGCCTGGCCTCGGGGTTCTTCTCCTCCGCCGGCAGCACCGAGCCGATCTCCAGGGCGAGGTCCGGGGGCGTCAGCGCCTGCGCCGTCCCCCGCGCGCCGGGGAGGGCCACGGCCATCGGCGGCAGCGCCACCTTGCCCGGCCGGAAGGCGGCGAGCACCAGCCGCTGCCGGTAGGTGGCGACGCCCCCCTCCTCGCGCACCTTCTCCGGCGCCCCCTTCTCGACGATCTCGGCCTCGCCCCAGCCCTCCTGCCAGGAGGGGAAGCGGGGCTCGCCGGTCAGGTCCGCCGTCCGCACCGTCAGGTCGAGCGTCGCCTCGACCCGGTCGCCGACGGTGAGCTGGGACGGCGGCGAGAAGGTCACGGTGAGCCGCGGCTCGGTGGCGGTCGAGGGCGCGGGGGCCTGGGCGACGAGCGGCGCGCCAACCAGGAGCATCAGGAGGAGGGGGTAGAGCGCCCTCACCGCCGCAGCCTCCGCCGGCGCTGCTCGAAGAAGGAGAGCACCGTGCCCAGATAGGGGCGGTCGGTCCGCAGCTCCAGGTGGTCGACGCCGATCCGCCGGCTGAGCCGGGTGAGGCCGGCGCGCTCCTGGCGCCGCTGCTCGGCGTGCTTCTTGGCCAGGCGCCGGCCGTTGACCAGGGCGAGGCGCCCGGTCTCGGCGTCGCGCAGCACCACCGGCCCCACGGACGGGATCTCCTGGTCCCGCGGGTCGACGATCTCCACCAGGATGAGGTCGTGGCGCGCCGCCGCGGCTTTGAGCGCCCGCTCGGGCAGGGCGCCGAGGAAGTCCGAGATCACGAACAGCACCGAGCGCCGGCGCAGCGCCGCGAGCACGCCGTGCAGGCCGCGCTCCAGGTCGGTGCCGCCGTGCGCCGGACGGTCGAGCACCTCGCGCACCAGGCGCAGCACGTGGGTGCGGCGCCGCTGCGGCGGCAGGAACAGCTCCAGGTGGTCGCTCACCAGGGCGGCGCCCACCCGGTCCTGGTTGCGCACCGCGGCGAAGGCGAGCAGCGCGGCGATCTCGGCCGCCAGCTCGCGCTTGAGGATGGCCCGCGAGCCGAAGGAGAGGCTGCCGGAGACGTCCACCACCAGGAAGACGGTGAGGTCCCGCTCCTCGACGTACTTCTTGATGAAGGGGGAGCCCATGCGGGCCGTGACGTTCCAGTCGATGGTGCGGATCTCGTCCCCTGGCTGGTAGGGGCGGACCTCGGCAAATTCCATACCGCGCCCCTTGAACACCGCGTGGTAGTCGCCGGCCACCCCCTGGTCCACCAGGCGGTTGGTGGCGATCTCGATCCGCCGCACCTTGCGCATCAGGTCGGCGGGGAGCTGCCCCGAGGACGGAGCGTTGGGGCGCTCCGCCGGAGCCTTCTTGCGCGATGAGAAGAGGCCGAACATCGGGGACCCTGCTCCAGCGCTAGGGCACCGGGACGCGGTCGAGCAGGCGCTTGACGAGGTCGTCCGCGGAGATCTCCTCGGCCTCGGCCTCGTACGTCGGGATGATCCGGTGCCGCAGGATGTCCGGCGCCAGCTCCTTGACGTCCTCGGGGATGACGAAGCCGCGCCCCCGCACCATGGCCAGCGCCTTGGCCGCCCGGGCGAGGAACAGCGTCGCCCGCGGCGAGGCGCCGAAGGAGATGAGGTCGGACAGCTCGCCCAGCCCCACCGACCGCGGGTCGCGGGTGGCGGTCACCAAGTCGATGATGTAGCCGCGCAGCTTCTTGTCGAGATAGACGGAGTCGACGACGGCGCGCAGGGCGAGCAGCCGGTCGCGCTCCAGGACCGGCGCCGGCCGCAAATCGTTCTCCACCAGCATGCGGTCGAGGATCTCGGCCTCCTCGGCGCGGCTCGGGTAGCCCACCCTGAGCTTCATCATGAAGCGGTCGACCTGGGCCTCGGCCAGGGGATAGGTTCCCTCCTGCTCGATCGGGTTCTGGGTGGCGAGCACCATGAACGGCTCGGGCAGCGGCCAGGTCCGGTCGCCGAGGGTGACCTGCCGCTCCTCCATGGACTCCAGGAGGGCGGACTGCACCTTGGCGGGGGCGCGGTTGATCTCGTCGGCGAGGAGCAGATGGGTGAAGATCGGCCCCTTGCGCGGCAGGAAGTCGCCGCTGCGCTGGTCATAGATCAGGGTGCCGATGAGGTCGGCCGGCAGCAGGTCCGGGGTGAACTGGATGCGCTGGGCATCGATCGCCAGCGTCTGGGCCAGGGTTTTGACCGCCAGGGTCTTGGCCAGGCCGGGCACGCCCTCGATGAGCACGTGGCCGCGGGCGAGGAGGCCGACGAGCAGGCGGTCGAGCAGGTAGTCCTGCCCGACGATGACCTTGCGCAGCTCGGCCTCGATCCGCTTGAGGGTGAGGGTCTCTCGTTCGACGTCGCGGTTCAGTGTAGGGACATCCAGTTCCATTCGTTGGCTCCGCCAGACGGTCCAGCGGAGGCCCTGGGGTGCAAGTGAAGTGCCACGCGAGGTTTACGGGGGAAGAAGGGGCTCGGGCCGGAGGTGCGGGAGCCGGCCCGGCGCTTTCCCGGGGCTTCTCCGGCCAATTTGGCACGGCTCCACCTTCTGATAGCGTTCGCCGGGTGAGCCGTCCGCCGCTCAAGAAGTCGCTGGGCCAGCACCACCTGATCGACGGTGCGCTGACCCGCCCCCTGGTACGGTTCCTGGCTCCGCTGCCGACGGAAGCGGGACGGGTCCTGGAGATCGGCCCGGGGGGCGGCGTGCTGACCGCCGAGCTGTTGGAGGCCGGGGCGCGGGTGGTGGGCTGGGAGCTGGACCTCCAGTGGGCCGCCTTCCTGGGGAGGCGCTTCCGGGCGGCGCCCCTCTCGCTGGTGGTGGGGGACGCCCTGGAGATCGCGTGGGGCCGCCTGCCTGTGCCCACGCTCGTCGCCGGCAATCTCCCGTACAACGTGGGGACCGCCATCCTGGAGCGCCTGCTGCCGCACCACGAGCGGGTGCCCCGCGCCGCTTTCCTGCTTCAGAAGGAGGTGGTCGAGCGGCTGACCGCCCGGCCCGGCGACGAGGCCTACGGCTCGCTGAGCGTGCTGGTGGCGGCCTACGCCCGGGCGACGGTCCTCGGGAAGGTCAAGCCCGGCAGCTTCCGGCCGCCGCCCAAGGTGGAGAGCGCCTTCGTCGGGCTGGAGCTCCACCCGCCGCCGCTGCCGGCGGAGGAGATGCCCGGGTTCACCGGCTTCGTCCGCCTCGCCTTTTCCAAGCGCCGCAAGACCCTGCGCAACTCATTGGCCTCGGGGTGGGGCCCCTCGGGACGACAGAAGGCCGAAGCCGTGCTCGCCGCGGCCGGCGTGGGGGAGCGGGTACGGGCCGAGGAGCTGGGCCTCGGCGAGCTCCTGGAGATCTGGCGGCACGCGGCATGTAATGAATCGGCCCCCTCCGACATATAGAGAAGGAGAAGGGTGTGTTCCGGGATGGATCCGGCACCCCGAGTCTCCTCGTCCCCCCGAACCGGTGTAGTCTTGAGGGGAACGGAGGCAGTGGATTGAGCATGAGCCTGTCGACCGTCATCCGCCAGTATCTCGACGACAAGATCAGCCTCGGCCGGGGCGCCGAGGAGCTGCGCGTCTCCCGCGCCAAGCTCGAGCGGGTCTTCGAGCGCCTGGGAGTTCCCAAGAAGCCCGCTCCGGACTCGGACGGCGGCGAGAGCCTCGCCCGCCGCTAGGCCCGGATCACCCCTTCTTCTTGCTGGCCAGCCGCTCCACGATGCCGCGGAGCACGCCCTGGGTCTCGTCGCTGAACCAGGCGTCGGCCACGGTGCCGATCTCTTCCTGGGACTGGTCGAACAGGCGGACGAGGTCGGCCCGGGCCATCCGGCGGGTGGTGGCCATGGCGGTGGGGGGGAGGGCGAGGAGCTGCGCGCACCACTCGACCGCCCGCTCCACCACCCGGCCGGGGGCGGCGAGCTCGTCGACCAGGCCGAGGCGGAGGGCCTCGGCCGCCGGCACCAGACGGCCGCTGACGGCGAGCCGCTCCGCCTTGTGCGCTCCCAACAGGCGGTGCAGGGCGGCGTGGATCACCGGCGGCAGCGGGATCCCCACCTGCACCTCGTTGAGGCCGATCTTGAGCTCCCCCTCGGCCATCACCCGGTAGTCGCAGAAGATCGCCATAACGGCGCCGCCCGCCGGGCTGTGGCCGGTGATGGCGGCGGCGATCGGGATGGCGGAGGCCGCGAGGGCGCGCATCATGGCGTAGAAGTCGCGCCAGGTCTCCTCGATGGCCGGCCGGGCGAGGTGGATGAGCTCGGGGACGTCGAGGCCGCCGGAGAAGAAGCCCGGGGCGCCGGAGAGGACGAGGGCGCGGGCGCCGTCGCCGGGGGCGGACTCGACGGCGGACCGCACCGCCTTGATCAGGTCCGGGTTCAGGGCGTTGGCCGGCGGGCGGTCGAGCCGCAGCTCGCGCACCGGGCCGTGGTCGATGGTCTGGATCATGACCGCTAGCCTACCACCGGGGTATCCTTGAGCCCTCCGACCCTGGAGGCCCGCGATGAACTTCGAGATCTCCGCCAAGGTCCGCCGCATGGCCGGCGCGCTGCGGCGCTTCGTCGACGAGGAGGTGGTGCCGCTCGAGCCCCTGGCGCTGTCGCGGGGCTTCGGCGCCGCCCGGCCGGAGCTGGACCGCCTGCGCGCCAAAGCCCGGGCGCTGCGCCTCTTCGCCCCCCACCTGCCCAAGGAGTGGGGGGGCGCCGGCCTCGCCCTCTCGG
>DASPJI010000846.1:0-10471 GCA_035628695.1 Thermoanaerobaculia bacterium
GCCCACCCGCGACGCCGGCCCCTTGCCGGCCCGGTTCACCGCGAAGTCCTCGCTGCGGCCGGTCCTGACATCCACCCGCGACACCTTGAAGCCGACCGGGCCCATGACCTTGCCCACCTTGGGAGCCATGTCGCCGAAGTGAGCGATGAAGGCTTCACCGACATGGCCGAAGGCGTCGTTGCGCGAGAAGTCGAGGCCGTTGGCCGAGGTGTGGACGCCCAGCCGCGCCGCCGGCTGGGGCGGCTCGCCGGGGTTCTCGGCCAGGAGGGACTCGAGCGGCGGGTTGTTCCCCTGATGGAACTCGCCGTCCTTCAACGGTTTGCCCATGGCATGGTCGGGCCAGCCGTACCAGGAGCCGGGGCGGACCTCCCAGAGCACGTCGGGTGCGCCGTAGATGGGCCGGCTCCCCCGCTGGTCGGCGCCGTTCTCCGTCAGGTAGAGCCGGCCGTCGGGGGAGAAGGCGAGCCCGAAGGGGTTGCGGAACCCCCAGGCCACCAGCTCGGGCGTCCCTCCTTCGGGCCGGACGCGCAGCACCGCGCCCGAGCAAGGGACCCGGCCGGGGATTGTCTGCCCCGGGCTGGTGCGGGTGCCGAAAGGCACGTAGGAGCCGGTCTCTGCCTGGTCCCCCTCCTCGGGGGTGAGCGGGTTGTCGCTGGTGAAATTCCTGCCCGCCAGCCGGATGTCCCGGCAAGGGATGTCGTGGAACTCGGGATGGCGTTTCAGCCAGCCGAACTCGAAGTTGTCGGGGCCGACGACACCCGAGTTGGTGGCGGTCCCCTGGCCGAAGTAGAGCCAGCCGTCGCGGCTCACCGCCGGGCCGTTGGTGTGGTGGTCCCCCAGGCTGGGCAGACCCTCGACGACGGCCGAGACCTGGCCGTCCGGGGTGATCCGCAGGATGCGTCCGCCGTTCTTTTCTCCCCCCTCGGACACGTAGAAGGCGCCGTTGGCGAAGGCCACGCCGTTCCAGGGCGGGTTCTCGCCCGTGGCCACCGGCGAGGCGGTGCCGTCCGGACCCACCCGCAGCAGGCGGGGGGTGGTCCAGACCTCGCCGTAGGAGTAGCCCGCCTCCAGAACGTAGACGCCGCCGCGGTCGTCGAAGGCGACGCCGGTGGGGAAGGTGAGCCCCCGCGCCACCATTTCGGCCCGGTAGCCCGCGGGCAGAGCGATGTCGCCAGGGGCGATGTGGCGCTCGCCGGTGAACGACGTCTGGCCGCCTCCCTTGGAGGGGAGGATGGACCAGCAGGCTGTGAGCGATAGGGAGAGGAGGGCGAGACCGGCGAGGGTCGGAAACGGCGAAGGCGCCTTCATGCAGGATCTCCTCGGAGGATGACGGACACCTTGGGGGCCGTCCGCTTCAGAGGGGCAGCAACCGCTGTGCCAGTCGGTAGGAGAGCGGTCGCGCTTGCCCCGGGGCCGGAGGTGACGCAAGATACGCCGCCTGGAACCGACAACCATGATCGAGACCCCTTCAGCGACTCCCGAAGTCACCATCTACACCGACGGCGGCGCCGACCCCAACCCGGGGCCGGGCGGCTGGGGCGCGGTCCTCCTCGGCACCCAAGGCCAGAGGAAGGAGCTGCGCGGCGGTGAGCCCCACTCGACCAACAACCGCATGGAGCTCACGGCGGCCATCCGCTCGCTCGAAGCGCTGAAGGAGCGCTGCCGGGTCCGTCTGTTCACCGACTCCCTCTATCTGAGGAAGGGGATCACCCAGTGGCTCCCCGGCTGGATCGCCCAGGGCTGGCGCCGCAAGACCGGCGAGCTCCAGAACGAGGACCTCTGGCGCCGGCTGGCGGAGCTGGTGCGCGAGCACGACATCGAGTGGAGCTGGGTCAAGGGGCACGCCGGCAACCGCTGGAACGAGCGCGCCGACCAACTCGCCACGCAGGCGATCCAGGAGCAGCGGGCGGCTCGGAAGGGGGCAGCGCGGCCGGCGGGGACCTCCACAGAGCCCGTCTTGCCTGAGGTGAAGCCCGACGTGGACGTCTTCCTGCGGATCTCCTGCGCCAGGGGTCGAGGCGGGTGGGCCGCCCTGCTGCGGGAGAAGGGGGACGAGAAGGTCCTCTCCGGCGCGGCCACGGGCGTCACCCCGAACCAGCTCGACCTCCTGGCCGCCGCCCAGGTGCTGGAGAGCCTTCCCGAGGGAATCCGGGTGGCGCTCCACACCGGCTCGGACTACCTGCGAAACGGCGCCACCGCCTGGCTCGAGGGGTGGAAGCGGCGCGGCTGGAAGACCCAGGAGGGGAACCCGGTCTCCAACCGCGACCTCTGGGAGCGCCTGGAACGGGCCATGACCCGCCGCCAGGTGACCTGGCCCGACGTCAAGGGCCAGAACCTGCCCGAGCTCGACGCCCTGGGCCAGACGGCCAAGGAGGCGGCGGGGCCGCCTCGGCCGTGATCTCCTGGAGCCACGCGTAGAGTCTCCTCACCCCTCCCGCTCCCCCTCCTCCTCCCCGTCCTCCAGCCCGGGCCGGTGGATCCCCAGGGCCTTCGCCTTCTGATGCAGGTAGGTGCGCTGGACGTCCAGCAGCCGGGCGGCGGCGGTGAAGTTCCAGCGGGTGCGGACCAGGACGCTCTCGATGTACTCGCGCTCGCACTGGGCCTTGAGCTCCCGCAACGGCATCACGGGCAGGGGCGCCGCCCGCAGCAGCAGCCCGGTCTCGGGGGCCCGCGACGGTTCGAAAAAGGAGGAGGGGAGGTCCTCCACGGTGACCGGGTCGCCGCCGAAGACCACCAGCCGCTCACAGAGGTTCCGCAGCTCGCGGACGTTGCCCGGCCAGGGGTAGCGCTCGAGGCAGGCGAGCACCTCCGGCTCCACCCGGCGCGGGCGCGACCGGTGCTGCCGGCAGAAGCGCTCCAGGAAATGGAAGAAGAGGAGCCGCACGTCCGCGCCCCGCTCGCGCAGCGACGGGACCGGCAGGGGGAGGTGGGCGAGCCGGAAATAGAGGTCCTCGCGGAAGCGGCCGGCGCGGACCTCCTCCTCGAGGTTCCGGTGGGTGGCGGCGAGCACCCGCACGTCCACCTGCCGGTCGCGGGTCTCGCCCACCCGCTTCACCCGGCCGTCCTCCAGCACCCGCAGCAGCCGCGCCTGGACCGGCAGCTCCATGTCGCCGATCTCGTCGAGGAACAGGGTGCCGCCGTCGGCCTCCTCGAACAGGCCGGGCTTGGCGGTCTTGGCGTCGGTGAAGGCGCCGCGGGCATGGCCGAACAGCTCGTCCTCGATCAGCGGCCCCGGGATGGCGGCGCAGTTGATGCGGATGAACGGCCGCTGTGCCCGGCGGCTCTGGCGGTGGAGCGCCGCGGCCACCAGCTCCTTGCCGGTGCCGCTCTCGCCGGAGATCAGGATGCGGGCGTCGGTCGCCGCCGCCCGGGCGATCCGCTGCCGCAGCGCCTCGATCGCCGGCGAGGTGCCGAGGATCTCCGGCTCCCCCTTGAGCGAGGCCACCTCGCGCCGCAGCGCCGCGTGCTCCAGCGCGTTCTCGATGGAGCGCAGCAGGCGCTCGCGGCTGAACGGCTTCTCGATGAAGTCATGCACCCCGAGCCGCAGCGCCTCCACCGTCTCGCTGATCGACGCCTCCCCCGAGACGATCACCGTCGGGGGGAGCCGCCCCGCCGCCGCCAGCTCCCGCACCAGGTCGACGCCGCTCATGCCGGGGAGCCGCACGTCGAGGAGCAGCAGGTCGGGGAGCGTCTGGTGCGGGTCGGAGAGCGCGGCGAGCGCCTCCTCGGCGCGGGTCACCGACTGCGGCGCGTAGCCCTCCTCGCGGAGCTGCAGCAGGAGGCCGGCGCGGATCTTCTCGTCGTCCTCGACGACCAGAAGCCGGGTCATGCCGCCGTCCCCTGCCGGACCCGCTTCGACAAGGTCAGCCGGAACACCGCTCCTGGAGTGGCGGTCTCCACCAGCTCCAGGTCGCCGCCGTGGTCGAGCAGGATCTTGCGGGAGATGGCGAGTCCGAGCCCCATCCCCTCGCCCACGGCGCGGGTGGTGACGTAGGGCTCGAACAGGGTGGGGCGGACGGCCGGGGGGATTCCGGGCCCGTCATCGGCCACCTCCAGGATGGCGGCGTCGGCGGTCTCCATGATCCGGATCTCCACATTTCCCTCCCGGCCCGCCTCCGACAGGGCGCGGGCGCTGTTGTCGCAGAGGTTGACGAGCACCTGCCGCAGCATCTCACGGTCGAAGGCGGCGCGCACCGGTGCGGCGGCGGGCAGGGATGTCTGAAGGTTGAGCGTCAGGCCGGGCCAGGCCCAGGCGAAGGCGGCGGCGAACTCGGCGACCGCCTCCCCGAGGTCGTGCTCCCCCAGGCGCGGCCGGGGGAGCCGTGCGAAGGAGGTGAAGTGGCGGGTGAAGCGGGCGAGCCGCTCCAGCTCCTCGGCGAGGCTGGCCGCGGCCTGCCGCACCTCGGCGGCGGAGGCGCCGTCCCGTTGCAGCCGCTGCAGCTCCAGGTGGGCCGCGGTGAGCGGCGTCTTCATCTCGTGGGCGTGGCGGCGGGCCGCCTCCTGCCAGGCGGAGAGGTGGTTGAGGGATGCCAGACGGCGGCGGTCCCGCGCCACGGCCCGCGAGATGTCCTCGACCATGCCGGCGATGCGGCCCAGGGTGTCGCGGCCGCCCACGCCGACTTCCAGCCCCTCGCCGCCGGCCGCGAGCGCCACCAGGGCGTCCCGCAGCCGCTGGAGGCGCCGCTCCTGGCGCCGCTGCCGCGCCACCTGGACGCCGCCGGCCGCGAGCAGCACGCCGCCGACCGCGGCGAGGAGCACCATCTCGTAGCGGCGGACGATCTCCGCCCGGTTGTGCTCGACGATGCGGAGACGTTGCAGCAACCGCTGGATCTCGTCGAAGCGGCTCCGGTAGTGGTCCCGGCGTTGCGGATCGAGGCGCGCCAGCTCCTTCTGGTCGGCGAGCGAGCGCTCCAGCGCGGCCACCGTCCCGGGGTGGTGGCCGAGCCGGAACCAGGCGTTGGAGATCTGCCGCTCGAAGATCCACAGGACCGCGGCGGCGGCCAGCAGCATGCCGCCGAGGGTCGCCGCCGCGATCCGCCAGGTCATCGCCCCGCCTCCCGCGGGTAGGACAGCTTCCAGGCGGACTCGAAGAGCGCCGGCCGGCCGATGGAGGTGGCGAGCAGCGTCTGCAGGACCTGGTCGAACGACGAGGAGCGGTCCTTGCTGGCCTCGGAGGCGGCGCCGGCGCTGCCCCCGTCGCCCCCCTGCGACAGTGTCTGCGAGAGCCAGCGCTGGGCGTCGCGCTGCTCCGCCTGCGAGAAGGGGAGGACGCGCAGCCGCACGTCGACCCGCCAGGGACCCTGCGCGGCGGCGAGCCCCGGCGCCCGGAGCACCACGATCCGCTGGTCGCGCCACCACTCCGCCAGCTTCTCCAGGGAGGGGAGCGTGGCGCGGGCGACCTTGCCGGCGGCGTCGACGCGGGTCACCAGATAGACCTCGTCCCATAGCTCGTAGCGGACGTCCACCCGCGCCCCGCCTCGCGGGCGGCTCCCCGTGCCGGTGCGAGGAGCGGCCGCCTTCACCTCGAGGATCACGGTGGTGGTGAGGCCGGTGCCGAGCTGCTCGCGGATCTCCGGCCGGCCGAACAGCGGTGGCAGGCCGGCCAGCGCCACGCCGCCGCCGGCCGCCGGCTCGAGGGCCGGCGCGGCGTGGAGGCGCGCGGCGAGGAGCAGCGCCATCCCAAGGCATCCCAGTACGGTCCGCCTCACCGCTCGTCCTCCCGGAAATCCAGGTAGGCGAGGTGGAACCGCAGCACCCCCCACTGGTGCCGGAAGACCAGGCCGGTCGAGACCTCCAGCCGGGTCAGCGGCGTGGTGGCGAGGCTCAGGTCCGGCGAGGTGGTCTCGCGGCCGGCCTCCACCGCGCTCTCCAGGCTCAGGTCGCCGAACCCCCGGGGCTGCCGGCCGCTCCAGAGCCGCACGGCGTGCCGGACCCCCGCGGACAGGCCGTAGACGTTGACGTCCAGATCCTCCTGCACGAAGGCGACCGGGTCGCCGGGGATCTGCGCGTTCTCCAGCCAGGAGCGGCCGGCCGAGGCCCGGCCGCTGACCGACACCGTCTGCCGCGGGGTCACCGGCCAATGCCGGGCGGCCGTGAACACCGCCGACACCGTTTCGGCTTCGTAGTCGGGCTGGGGGATGAGCTCGTCCCGGAAGCCCGATGCGTCCTGGACGAAGCGGAACCGCTCCAGGCCGCGGAGGGTGAGGGAGGCGGCCTCGATCCCGCCGGAGAGGGACAGGCCGCGGGTGGGCAGCAGCGGGTCGTCGGAGGTGTCGTACACCCAGCGCGCCACCAGCCGCTGCTCGGCGAGCTCGTCGGCGCGGAGGCTGCCCTCGGGACGCAGGCTCTCCGTCAGGTCGGGCTCGAGGATCCGCCGCCGCTGGCCGGTGTCGCCGCGCCGGTCGGAGAACCCGAGCTGGAACGACTGGCTCGCGTCGAGCGGCACCGCCAGGTTGAAGGTGAGCCGGTTCTGCTCGTCGACGTCCCAGGCGATGAAGCCGGGGTCCAGCCCGTAGGACAGGACCTCGGTGACGTTGGGGATCCACGAGTAGGCGACGCTCGCCACGATGCCGCGGCCGAAGAGGTCGTACTGGCTGTAGCCCACCTGCGCGCCGCGCGCCGTGTCCAGGGCGCCGACGAGGACGCCGGTGCGGCCGACGAACTGGCGCAGGCCCACCAGCCCCGAGGCCCCGAACGTCGTCTCCTCGCCGCGGATCTCGTTCAACGCCAGGTCCGACCGGAAAAAGGAGACGCGGGCCCCATGCTCGTAGAAGAAGCGCCGCGCCTGCCGCACCTGGATCACCAGCTCGTAGGCGCCGCGCGTCCCCCCCTTGCGCAGGGCGAAGCTGGTTTCGAGGACGATCGGCAGCCGCTGGATGCGGTAGACGGCCTGCCGCAGCTCCTCCTCGGTATAGGTACGCCCCTCCTCGAGCAGCGACTCCGCCCTGACGATGTGCGCCGCCGCCGGCTGGGCCCCCTCGACGGTGATCGTCTCCAGGAGGAAGCTCGCCGGCTCCTCCGCCTGGAGCTCCTCCGGCTGCAGCCCCTCCGCCGGGAGCTCCTGGGAACGGGCCGGCGGCGCGGCGAGCAGCAGCCACCCCGCGAAGAGAATGAAGATGTAGCAACGCAAGACGGTCATCGGGTAACCCCCTCCAAGTCGTGCCACGAGGTCCTCCATGGCGTTATGCAGGCCCTTGAAGGGCAAGGGGGGTGCCGGGCTGTCCGGAGCGCCGGCGGCGGCGCGGCGCGGAGGCCATAACTTCAAGCATCTCAAATGTTTGAGCGCTCCACGGCGGCGGCGGCGCGCGCCGGTCCGGTACGGTTCGGTCCGCGTTGAACTGTGCGGAGAATCATACACCTGTTCGCGGATCCGGCCTTGAAAGGTACGGTGGACCGCGGATAGAGTTCCGGCGTCCTCTTCTTTCACACGCTCAGGCGCCGCCTGGAGGTCCATCGATGGCCAGAACCCCCCTGTTCCGCATGATCCAGCGTTCCCTCGCCATGGCGCAGCTCTCGCGGCGTACCGGCGAGCCCCCCCGGGAGCTCCTCGACCGTTGGCACGAGGCGCGGCTCTCCCGCCGGCAGCTCCTCGGCGGCGCGGCTCTGGCGACCGCCGGCTTGGCCCTGTCGAGCTGCGGCCCCCGGCGCACCGGCGAGCCCTCCTCCCAGGGAACGGCCGAAGGCAAAGTGCGGCCGGCCACCAAAGGCGAGGTGCTGATCATCGGCGCCGGCATCGCCGGGCTGACCGCGGCCTACCGGCTCCACCAGGCGGGCGTGCCGGTGCGGGTGATCGAGGGGCAGGAGCGCACCGGCGGCCGGATGTACAGCAGCAAGGGGCGCTTCCCCGAGGGTCAGGTCATCGAGCTCGGCGGCGAGCTGATCGACACCAACCACACCCACATGCAGGAGCTGGCGGCGGAGCTGGGCATCCCGCTCGACGACTTCGACAAGGACGACCCGGCCATGGCGCGCGACGTCTGGTTCTTCGACGGCCGCCGCTACTCCGACGCCGAGGTGGTGGAGGCGTTCCGGCCCATCGCGGCGAAGATCGACGAGGCCTGGGAGACGATCACCGGCGAGACCGTCGACTACCGGCAGCCGAACAACGGCGAGACGCTGGACAACATGACGATCGCCGACTTCCTCGACGAGGCCGGCGCCGACGGCTGGTTCCGCGACCTTTTGGATGTTGCCTACACCACCGAGTACGGCCGCGAGATCGCCGAGCAGTCGTCCTTCAACTTCCTGATGATGATCGACACCAACCCGGAGCCATTCCGCATCTTCGGCGAGAGCGACGAGCGCTTCCACGTGCGCGGCGGCAACGACCAGATCCCGCACGCGCTCGCCAAGGCGCTGGGCGACCGGGTGGAGACCGGCACGAAGCTCGAGGCCCTGTCCCGGGCGGCGGACGGCACCTACCGGGCGTCGGTGCGGCGCGGCCAGACGAGCCAGGACCTGACCGCCGAGCGGGTGGTCCTCGCCATCCCCTTCACCCTGCTGCGCGAGGTGAAGCTCGACCTGCCGCTCCCCGACGTCAAGAGGAAGGCGATCCAGGAGCTGGGCTACGGCACCAACGCCAAGCTGATGGTCGGCTTCTCGGACCGCGTCTGGCGCGCCGAGGCGAAGTCGAACGGCAGCGTGGTGACCGACCTGCCGTTCCAGCTCACCTGGGAGACGACGCGCCTCCAGCCCGGCAAGGCGGGGATCCTGGTGAACTTCACCGGCGGCCAGCACGGCCTGGACATCGGCCAGGGCTCGGAGGCGCAGCAGGCGCAGGCCTTCGTCCGCGACCTGGAGCGCATCTTCCCCGGCGTCGCCGAGCGGCGGACGGGCGAGGCCCGCTTCCACTGGCCCACCTTCCCCTGGATGAAGGGGAGCTACGCCTGCTACCTCCCCGGCCAGTGGACCACCATCGCCGGCGCCGAGGGGGAGCGGGTGGAGAACCTCCACTTCTGCGGCGAGCACACCTCCATCGACTTCCAGGGCTTCATGGAAGGGGGCTGCGAGAGCGGCACCCGCGTCGCCCAGGAGATCCTCACCGACCTCGGGCTCGCCAAGCCCGAGGAGGCCGAGGGCGAGCAGAAGGTGGCGTAGCCGCTCATCCCCCGATCCCCGGGCGCGGCGGGGCCCTCGCCGCGCCCGGACATTCGGGTCCATCGATTGTCAGAGAACCTTCCGGAGCCGTTTCGACCCGGCTCATTTGCCGTTCGACCCTTCTCAAACCCCGCGCGACCCGAGGGTCGAGCCGCTCGACCCTGCTCGTTTGGGATTGGACCCGAGGGTCGAGCCGCTTGACCCTGCTCGTCGGAGACTCGACCCTGCTCGTCGGAGACTGGACCCGAGGGTCGAAACAGCTCGCGACAGGGTCCAACCGGATCAAAGCGCCGAAAAACCATGACGCGGGACTCGGGGCCAGCCACAATTTCGCCACGATCTCCCACCGTCTTGTCATGATCCAGCCTTCGGCTCGCCGCTGCCGAAGCGTCTACTGCTGACCATGGCCGCCGTCGCGTGCCTAAGATAGAAAGGCCGCGACGCGGCATGATACTCGTGTCTTCTGTGGGAGAGCCGACCATGACAAAAGCCAAGATCGCCGGCGGGGCGTTCGCCACCGTGCTCGTCCTCCTCGCCCTCGCCGCCGGCTACCGGGCCTTCCAGCCGGACGCCGAACCCGGCGCGGCGGCCTCGCCCGCGGCCACCCCCTCGACCAGCCCCTCGCCTTCCCCGTCCGCGGCGGCGGCGGAGGCCCACCAGAGCTTCCTCTATGGCCGCGTCACCGCCGTTGGCGGCGCCACCTACGAGGGGCGGCTGCGCTGGGGGGAGGGGGGCGGCCAGGAGGCTTTCTGGGGCGACTACTTCAACGGCTCCAAGGAAGAGAACCCTTGGGCCGCCCACGTGCCGCTCGAGCGGCTGCCCAAGGAGCGCCACCCGATCGAGATCTTCGGGATCGAGCTCGTCCAACGGGAGCGCCCGATCGACCTCGGCCGGCTCTTCATGGCGCGCTTCGGCGACATCACGCGCGTCGAAGGGAGCGTCAGCGGCGTGCGGGTGACTCTCAAGAGCGGGACCGTGTTCGACCTCAACCGCAACGCCGCCAGCGACCTGGACGACGGCGTGCGGGTGTGGGACGCCACGCGGGGAGTCATCGACCTCGACAGCCGGCTGATCAAGACCATCGAGCTCCTCCCTGCACCCCGGTCAGGTGCCGCCCCCTCCCGGCTGCACGGTACGGTGCGCACGCGGCAGGGCGACTTCACCGGCTTCGTCCAGTGGGACCGGGAGGAGGGCGTCGGCTCCGACGAGCTCAACGGCTTCACCGGCGACTCTGAGCTCAGCCTGCGCTTCGCCACCATCCGCTCCATCACGCGCCGCTCGGGCGAGAGCTCCCTGGTGACGCTGCTCGACGGCCGCGAGGTCGTGCTCTCCGGCACCTCCGAAGCCGGCGACGGCAACCGCGGGATCTACGTCG
>DASPJI010000847.1:0-3911 GCA_035628695.1 Thermoanaerobaculia bacterium
CCCGCCAGGCGCTGGAGGCGGGCTTCGACGGGGTCGAGATCCATGGCGCCAACGGCTATCTGGTCGACCAGTTCCTGCGCGACGGCAGCAACCATCGGACCGACGTCTATGGCGGCTCGCTGGAGAACCGTGCCCGCTTCCTCCTGGAGGTGACCGAGGCGGTGGTGGGCGTCTGGGGCGCCGGCCGGGTCGGGGTGCGGCTCTCTCCCACTGCCTCGTTCAACGACATGGCCGACTCCGACCCCCGGTCGACGTTCGCCTATGCCGCCGGGGAGCTCGACCGCTTCGGCCTTGCCTATCTGCACGTGGTGGCGCCGGGCAGCCTGGACCCGGCGACGGAGGAGAGCGCCGTGCTGTCGGCCATCCGCGAGCGCTTCCACGGCCCGTTGATGGTCAACGGCGGCTTCACCCGTGAGACCGGCGACGCGATCCTCCAGGCCGGGCTGTCCGACCTGGTCTCCTTCGGCGTGCCGTTCCTCGCCAACCCCGACCTGCCGGAGCGCTTCGCCGAGGGGGCGCCGCTGAACGAGCCCGACCGCGCCACCTTCTACGGCGGCGGCGAGCGGGGCTACGTCGACTACCCGACCCGCGACGCCGTGGCCGCCGTGGGCGCAGGGGTGTAAGCATGCATCGCGGAGCATCGTAGAATCCTCTGGACGTTTGGACGGGAGGACGATGCGACCGAATCCGCTTCTCTTGGGTCTGGCCCTGGCGCCCCTGGCGGCGTCCGGGCCGTTGGCGCCCGGGCCGTTGCTGGCCGAGCCCATCCGCAGCATCCAGTACGAGTTCCCCGCGGACACCGCCCGGGCGCTCCGCTGGAAGACCGGCTCCGGCGCCTTCACCTTCGGCGCCTGGGACGAGCCGAGCGTCCTCGCCGAGGTCCGGATCCACTGCGCCGGCACGGACGAGGAGGCCTGTCGCAGGGAGGCCGAGACCATCCAGCTCGAATGGCTGCAGAAGGGGGACCGGATCGAGCTCGGGGTCGGCGCCCCGCCCGCCGCCTCGGGCGACGGCAAAGGCGGCGACGGCAAAGGTGTCGAGGCCGGCCCGCCGCCGGCGCCGTCCGCTCTCACCATCGAGGGCCGGCTGCGGGTGCCGGCCGGCCTGCCTCTCGAGGTGAACCTGGAGAGCGGCAGCGTCGACGTCTCCGGGCTTTGGGGCGACGTGGCCGTGGAGCTGGGGAGCGGCGACGCCTCCCTGCTGCTCTCCCGGCGGCGCGCCGGGGCGGTCGACCTGACCTCGGACACCGGCACGGTCGAGCTGACGGTCAACGGCCGCCGGGTTCCGGGGGACCTCGAGCCCCGCGACGGCCCGCGCGCGCTCCACTGGAAGGGGGAGGGGAGGTCCGCCATCAAGGTGAAGGTCGGCACCGGCAACGCCCGGGTCCGGCTGGAGGATGGCGGCAAGCTCGAGCCCGGGGGCGGAGGGAAGCCCTGATGGAGGCGGCCGGCATGCTCCGGGACGGCGACCCGTCCGACATCGATGCGATCCTGGCGCTCTTCGCGGACTGGAAGGAGGCGGTGCGGGCGCGGGACCTCCGGCGGCTGGCCGCCCTGGTCACCGAGGACGCGGTGTTCTCCGCGCCCGACCGGCCGCCGGTGCGCGGCCGGGACGCCGTCGAGGACCTCTACCGGCAGGTGTTTGCCACCTTCGAGTTGGACCAGGACTTCGAGCTGCAGGAGGTCCGGGTGCTCGGCACCTGGGCCTTCGTGGTCGGCCAGGACGTCGCCCGCTTTGACTCCCGGGACCGCGACGGCGGCAGCGTCAGCGGCAAGGGGATGGCCATCTCCATCGTCCGCCGCGAGCCGGACGGCCAGTGGCGGTTCGCCCGCGGCATCAACAACATGATCCGGGACCCCGCGGTCGAGGTCCGGCTCGGCGGCTGAGCCCGGACCCCGCACCGAGCAGTCCCGCCAGCTCCGCTACACAGTTCCAGGATTTACTGGATACCTGCCGACAGTACGTTCTTCGCACGCCTGATTCATGCGCATGTCACAATAGGGGCGACCCCCTGCCGGGGAGAGGAGCCGAACGTCTTGACCCTGTCCGCGCCCCAGAGCTTCGTCGACGTCGTCCGTGAGCGGTCCGGCCGCCTGGGGGAGAGGCGCGTCTTCACGTTCCTGGCCGACGGGGAGGAGCCGGCGGAGCACCTCACCTATTCGGGGCTCGACCTCAGGGCGCGCGCGGTGGGCGCGGAGCTCCAGCGCCGGGGGGCGGCGGGCGACCGGGTGCTGTTGCTCTTCCCGCCGGGGCTCGATTTCGTCGCCGCGTTCCTGGGTTGCCTCTATGCCGGCGCCGTGGCGGTTCCGGCCTACCCACCCTCCCCGGGCCGCGGCACGGGCCGCCTGCGCGGCCTGCTCCAGGACGCCCGGCCCCGGCTGGCGCTGACGGTCTCCGCCGCGCTCGACCGCGTGGAGCGGGAGCTCGCGGAGGCCGCCGAGCCCCCGGTGGTGCACGCGATCGACGCGTTGCCTCCGGAGGTGGCCGGGGACTGGCGCCCGCCGGTCGTCGATCCATCGACCCTGGCGTTCCTCCAGTACACCTCCGGCTCGACCTCGACGCCCAAGGGGGTGCGGATCACCCACGGCAACCTCCTCGCCAACGAGCGCGCCATCCAGCGCGCCTTCGGCCAGTCGGAGGAGTCGGTCGTGGTGGGCTGGCTACCGCTCTACCACGACATGGGGCTGATCGGGAACGTGCTGCAGCCGATCTGGTGCGGCGGGAGCTGTGTGCTGATGTCTCCCCTCGCTTTCCTTCAGAAGCCGTCGCGGTGGCTGGCGGCCGTCAGCCGCTTCCGCGCGACGACGAGCGGCGGCCCCGACTTCGCCTACGCGCTCTGTGTGCGCAAGGTGCCGCCTGCCGAGCGCGCGGGGCTCGACCTGTCGAGCTGGCGCGTGGCGTTCAACGGCGCCGAGCCGGTGCGGGCGGCGACGCTCGACGCCTTCGCCGAGGCCTTCGCGCCCTCCGGCTTCCGGCGCCGGGCCTTCTATCCCTGCTACGGCCTGGCCGAGGCCACGCTGTTCGTCAGCGGCGGCGACCCGGACGTGCAGCCCGTCGTGCGAACAGTGCAGGAGGCGGGGCCGGAGGGGAGGCCCCTGGTCGGCTGCGGCCGGGTCTGGCCCGGGGAGCGGCTGGCGATCGTCGAGCCGGAGTCCGGGAGGTTGGCGCCGGCCGGCCACGAGGGGGAGGTCTGGGTGGCCGGTCCCAGCGTCGCCGACGGCTACTGGAATCGCCCCGAGGAGACGGAGCGGACGTTCGGCGCCCGGCTGGAGACCGGCGAAGGCCCCTTCCTCCGTACCGGCGACCTCGGGCTGCTGGACACGGCGGGGGAGCTGTTCGTCACCGGCCGGCTCAAGGACCTGATCGTGGTCCGCGGGCGCAACCTCTACCCGCACGACCTGGAGCGGACCGCCGAGGAGAGCCACCAGGCTTTGCGTCCCGGTGGGGCGGCGGCTTTCTCCGCCGAGATGGACGGCGAGGAGCGGCTGGTGGTCCTGGTGGAGGTGGAGCGGCGGCAGGAGGCCGAAGCCGGGGAGGCGGCCGAGGCGGTCCGCTCCGTACTGGCGCGGGAACACGAGGTCACGCCCTGGGAGGTGGTGCCGATCCGCGCCGGTAGCCTGCCCAAGACCTCCAGCGGCAAGGTGCGGCGGTCGGCAAGTCGGGAGGAGTACCTGGCCGGAGGGCTCACCCGCGTCGCCCCCGTTGCCGTCCACGCGAGCGCTGCCGCCGCGGGGAGCCGGTTGGAGGCCGTGCGCGGGCTCGCCGCCCGCCTTTTGCGCGTAGACCCACAGAGCCTCGACCCGGAGGCTGACCTGCCGCTCGACTCGCTCCTGGCGCTGGAGATGAAGAACCGGCTGGAGAGCGACTTCGGAGTCCAGCTCCCCTTGAGCGTGCTCCTGGACGGGGTCTCG
>DASPJI010000848.1:0-7752 GCA_035628695.1 Thermoanaerobaculia bacterium
CTCTTCTGCATGGCCTGCCCGTTCATGCTCCCCCGGGAGCTCGCCCGCCGCGTCTTCGCGCCGGTGCTCCACTGGCCCCGCTGGCTGCGCTCCAAGTGGCTGGCCCTGGCGCTCTTCGTCCTGGTCCTCTTCGCCTACGAGCTGTTCGACCTCTGGGGCTCCCCCTGGTGGACCGCCTGGCTGATCGTCGGCTACTTCGCCGGCGCCCTGGCGGTCGACGCCGTGTTCAAGGGGGCGCCGTTCTGCAAGTGGGTCTGTCCCATCGGCCAGTTCAACTTCATCGCCTCGACGGTCTCGCCGCTCGAGGTGGCGGTCCGCGATCCCGACGTCTGCGCCACGTGCACCACCATGGACTGCATCCGGGGGACCCGCGATCCGGCGGACCGCACCCGGGTCGTCCAGCGCGGCTGCGAGCTGGCGCTCTTCCAGCCGAAGAAGGAGGGCAACATGGACTGCACGTTCTGTCTGGACTGCGTCTATGCCTGCCCGCACGAGAACGTGGCGCTCAAGACGCGGGTGCCGGCGAGCGAGCTGTGGAGCGACCGGCGCCGCTCGTCGGTCGGGCTCTTCTCGAAACGCAAGGACCTGGCCGCCCTTGCCATCCTCTTCACCTTCGGGGCGCTGCTGAACGCCTTCGGCATGGTGAGCCCGGTCTATGCCGTGCAGTCCTGGCTCGCCGGACTCCTGGGGACGACGCGGGAGGCGCCGGTGCTGGGGGTCCTCTTCGTGCTGCTCCTGGTGGTGGAGCCGGCCGTGCTGCTGGGGCTGACGGCTTGGCTCACCCGGAAGCGTGCGGGCACGCGAGAGCCGCTGCTCCCGCTGGTCGTGCGGTTCTCCTATGCCCTGGTGCCGTTCGGCTTCGCGGTATGGGTGGCCCACTACTGCTTCCACCTGCTCACCGGGTTGTGGACGTTCGTGCCCGTGGTCCAGAAGGGCTTGGCGGACCTGGGGGTCACCTTCCTCGGCGCGCCGCGGTGGGACTTGAGCGGCCTGCCGGAGGAGCTGGTCTATCCGCTGGAGCTGGGCTTCCTGGGGCTCGGGCTCCTCGGCTCGCTGCTGGTCGCCTACCGGATCGCCGAGCGCGAGTACCCCGGCCGGGCGATGCGGGCCTCGGCGCCCTGGTGGGGGCTCTGCTTCCTCCTCTGGATCTCCGCCATCTGGCTCCTCTCCCAGCCCATGGAGATGCGGGGCACCTTCCTGGGGAGCTGAGATGACTCGAACTGTCCGCCTGCTGATCCTCCTGGTCCTCTCCCTGGTGCCCATCGTGCCGACCGCGCCGGCCGTGGCCCACGAGGGCCCCCCTTTTCCGATCGTGGTCGACCACCGCGCCGGCCCCTACATGGTCTCGATCTGGACCGATCCGGACATCGGGACGGGCGTCGTCTACGTGATCCTGGAGCCACCCAAGGGGATGGAGAGCCTGCCGCCGGGGGAGGCGAGGGTGAGGGTGGGCGTGCAGCCAGTCACAAAGCGTCTCCCCGAGGTTTTCTATGACGCCGAAGCCCAGCCGGTGCGCCACGGCGCCCGCTATTTCACCGAGGCGAAGTTCGACCGCGGGGAGATGTGGCGCATCCGCGCCGTCGTCGAGGGCCCGCAGGGGGGAGGGGAGGCCGGCGCCGAGGTGGAGGCGACGCCGGACGGAACCCTCGGCCCCGGCTCGCTGGTGCTGTACCTGATGCCGTTCCTGGCCATCGGCTTCATCTGGCTCAAAGCCATCCTGCGCCGCCGCGAGGCGGCGGCGCCTCAACCCTCCGTCCAGCGATAGGGCTCGATCTCCCGCAGCAGCGCCTCCATCTCGGGGGAGCCGAGGCCGTGGAGGAGGAAGGTGGAGAGGAGGCGCTTGCGCGCGCCCGACTCGGTAAGCCGCATCAGCATGTGGTTGTCGTCGGCCAGGAAGAGCTCTCCCCGGGGGTAGAGCGCGGCGTTGGCGATGAGCGCCCGGTAGTCCGAAGTCTGATCGTGACGGGCCCCGATCACCAGGACCTCGGCCGGGACTCGTTGCAGCGCCCGACGGTCGAACGGCGGCGCGGGGAGGGTGCCGGCGCGCTGGAGGTCGAGCAGGGGGCGGGCGAGGATCGCCTCGTTCTCGATGTTGGGGTGGATCGCCTGGCCGTCGATCCGGACATGGCGCAGCAGCGGCTCCACGAACTCGTACATGCGGACCCGGATGCCGACGCCGGTGTCGCTCGCCAGGAGGTCCCGCATCGCATGGACCTGATAGGCCTCCTTCCGCTTGGCGATGGCCGGCTCGTTGCCGGCGACGATCTCGTCGATGGCGCGGCGCCGCTCGGCGGCGAGGTCGTCCACGGCTACGAAGTAGTGCTGGCGCTGCAGGAGCTGGATCACCTCTGGGCGGTCCGGTCGCTTCGCCAGGGCGGCGCTCAGCGCGGTGGCGCGCCGCGGGTCCGACGCCTGGATCTCGTTCCAGAAGGCGCGGTCGTGGTTGAGGCGCAGCCAGGCGTCGAGGTGGCGCACCGGCCCCGACTCGGAGACCGCCCGCGTCACCCGGCTGCCATGGACGGCCAGGTACTCGTGGACCAGCGTGCCGCCGCCCGAGACGCCGTAGAGCAGGACCTTGCCGTCCGCGCCCACGAGCTCGCGGCGCACGAGGTCGAGGTCCTCCACCCACTGGCGGCTGCCGAGGAGCCGGTAGGCGAGGGCCCAGTCCACCGAGCCGTCGGCGCGGCGGGTGCGGGCGACGACGTCCTCGGAGAACCCGCGGCCGATCACCCCCACCAGGTTGAAGCCGTCGCCGAAGCGCTCCTGCTCGAGCCGGGCGACGGCGCCCTCACGCAGGAGATAGAACTGCTGGCCGTCGGCCACGATGAGAAGCGTCGGCTTCTTCGGGTCGAACGGCCGCGCCATTTCGATGCGGATGGTGCCGGTCCCGAAGTCCGGCGCAGCGTGGTCCAGGGGGACGCGGATCTCGCGCCGGACCGCCGGCGCGGCGGAGGAGGGGGTGGCGGTCTCCTGACCGGCCAGGGGCAGGGCCAACCTGGCGATCATCAGGAGGGTGGCGGCGAGGAGGAGGGCTCGCGTGCTCATGGTCTCCACCTACGAGACCGGCCGCTCGAGGTTGCGCTGCCCCTCAGCGGTTCGGTCGCCGCCGCCATTTGCTGTCGGGCATCAGGAGGTCCAGGTTGGAGCAGCCGAGCTTCTCTCCCCCCTGGCAGGCCTGACGGTAGAGGTCCGCGGCGCGCTTCTCGTCCTGGAGGACGCCGTGGCCCTCCTGGTACATCACCCCGAGGTTGACGCAGGCCAGCATGTCCCCGGCCTCGCAGGCGCGCTCATAGAGGCCGGCGGCGCGGTGGGGGTCCTGCGGGACGCCGGTGCCGTCGGCATGGAAGTTGGCTAGGTTGTAGCACCCGCGAGGCTGGCCCAGGTCGCAGCCCTTCTGGTAGAGCTCGCCGGCGCGGGCGTCGTCCTCGGGCACTCCGTCCCCCGTCGCGTACATCACGCCGAGGTCGACGCAGCCCCGGCCCTCGCCGCCGTCACAGGACTTGCGGTAGAGGGCTGCCGCCTTCGAAGGGTCGCGCCGGCCGCCGAGGCCGTGCTGGTCCCAGATCACCCCCAGCTCCTGGCAAGCCGTCGTGTCGCCGCCGTCGCAGGACTCCTGGAGCCGCGCCGCGGCGGCCTCGTCGGCTCCCGGCTCGCCCGGCTCCTCGCCGGTGCGGGCCAGGGCCACCAGGTTGCGGCAGGAGAGCAGGTGCCCCGCGTCGCAGGCCAGCCGCATCAGCTCGCAGGCCCGCTTCTCGTCCTTGGGGACGCCGTCCCCGAAGGCCAGGAGGTCGGCGAGGTCGGCGCAGCCGTCGGCGTTTCCGAGATCGCAGCCGCGCTCGAAGAAGGTGGCGGCCTCTGCCTTGTCGCGCTCGACGCCGAGCCCCTCGCGATAGAAGATGCCGAGGTTGACGCACGACTTGGGATCGCCGGGGCGGCAGGGTTCCCCCTCGCAGCCTTGCCGGTAGAGACGCGCGGCGCGCTCCGGGTCCTTGGTCATGCCGATGCCCCGCTCGTAGAGGAAGCCGAGGTTGGTGCAGGCGAGGGAGCTGCCGCCGTCGCAGGCGCGGGTGTAGCCGAAGATGGCCAGGGCGTTGTTGGTGGGGACGCCCCGCCCCTTCTCGTACATCAGGCCGACGTTGAAGCAGCCGTTGGCGTCCCCGCCGTCGCAGGCCAGCCGGTAGTAGGTGGTGGCGCGGCTCTCGTCCTGGCGGACGCCGAAACCGGTGCTGTAGAAGTACGCCAGGTGAGAGCAGCCCGCGGCATCCCCGGCGTCGCAGGCGCGGGACGCCAGATCGACGGCCCGGGCCTTCTGGTCCTGCGCCCCCGACTCGTAGACCAGGAGCGCCATGTCGCCGCAGGCCCCGGCGTCTCCGCCTTGACAGGCCTGCTCGACGAGCGCCCTGCCACGGTCGGGATCCGCGGGCAGTCCCTTGCCCTTGAAGTACAGCAGCCCCAGGTGCCGGCAGGCGGCGGCCCGGCCGCGGTCGCAGGCCGCCGTGTAGAGGTCCACGGCGCTCGCCAGGGGCACGATCTTGTCCAGGGTGTCGGAGCCGCGGCGGACGGTGAGCCGCACCGCCTCTCCGGGGCGGCGTCCGGCCAGCGCCTGCTCGAGCTCGCAGGCCCCGCGGATGGGCTGCCCGTCCAGGGTCTCGACGCGGTCGCCGCTCCGGAGGCCGGCGAGCCCGGCGGGCCCCTCTTCGACGACCTCCTCGAGAGCGACACCGCGGCGGTCCTCGGGACGGCCGCGCCCCTCCTCCTCGCCGGCGACGTCGCGCAGTCCGGCGCCGAGGCTGGAGGGACCCTCCCCCTGCTCCGTGGAGGTGCAGCCGGAGCCGGCGAGCAGCAGGGCGCAGCAGAGAGAGAGGGCGGCGCGGGTCCGCATCGTTCCCTCCATCGTACCCCCGGACTCCGGTTTTCCCCTACCGGCCCACCTCCGGGCACGCCCCGGCCTCATCGAGCACTAGTAGTTTAGGAGAGGCCTACGGTGCCGTGGCGGTCCATAGCCAGGGTGCTATGATTGCCGGCCGGCTTTCGGCCAGTGACCAGAGGGCCGGAGATAGCTCTATGCGTGATCGATTGGTTCTCTGGTATCTGCGGACCGCTTTGGCAGCCTCGGGGAGGGTCTCCGGCTTCGCCGCCAGTCTCCATAACTCGTTGTTGTTTCACTTAGGTTTCAAGCTCCATTTCAAGGTGAGGCCGGACGACATCTTCGTCGCCACCTATCCGAAGTCCGGGACCACGCTCACTCAGATGATCCTGTATCAGCTCACCACGGACGGCAGCATGGACTTCCCCCACGTGGACGCGGTGATGCCGTTCTACGAGTTGGAGTTCATGCGTGGCCTGCCGGCCCGGTTCGAGGCGT
This sequence comes from Thermoanaerobaculia bacterium, assembly GCA_035628695.1. Classification (GTDB taxonomy): domain Bacteria; phylum Acidobacteriota; class Thermoanaerobaculia; order Multivoradales; family UBA5704; genus DASPJI01. Next base: position 5,366 of record DASPJI010000848.1, read on the forward strand.
TGCCGTCGCCCCGGGTCTTCAAGAGCCATCTCCTGCGCGAGCACCTGCCGGATCAGGCGCGCTACATCTACGTGACCCGCAATCTCGAGGACGTGGCGGTGTCGGCCTACCACCACTACTGCCTGGTGACCGGTGTGGAGAACGATTTCACCCTCTACACCGAAGCCTTTGCCCAGGGAGGGGTCCCGATGTTCAACTCCTGGGTGCGCCACTTCGAGTCCTGGTGGCCCCGGCGGAACGATCCGAATGTGCTGTTCCTTCGCTACGAGGAGATGGTCCGCGACCTCGAGGGGGCGGTCCGCCGGATCGCCGGCTTCTGCGGCATTCCGGTCGACGAGGCGGCCATGCCCCGCATCCTGGAGCGGTGCGGGCTGGAGTTCATGAAGCGGCACGAGGACAAGTTCGATCCACGGTTCCACCGCATCTCAGGTCACCAGGGTGTCTTCATCCGCAAGGGGGGGACGGGGGAGGGGGCCCCGAAGCTGAGCGCCGCCCAGCAGGAGAAGCTCGAGGAGCGGGTGGCGGCTCTTGCCAGGAAGCTCGGCTGCAGTGATCGGGAGCTGTCCGGAACTCTCTCCCGATCGCAGCCCATCGGATGATCCAGGACGTACCCTCTACCGTCCGCGGGGCCGCGAGCTTCGTCGAGCTGCTGCGGGCCCGGGCCGCCGACCGGCCCGTGGCGCCGCTCTATACGTTCCTCGCGGGCGGCGAGGAGGAGGCCGGCACCCTCGGCGCGGCCGGGCTCGACCTGCGGGCGCGGGGCCTCGCCGCCACGCTGCAGCAGAGCGGAGCGGCGGGCGAGCGGGCGCTCCTCCTGTTCCCCCCGGGGCTCGACTTCATCACCGCCTTTTTCGGCTGCCTCTACGCCGGAGCGGTCGCCGTCCCCGCCTATCCCCCCCGGGCGGAGCGGATCGATCCGCGCCTCGAAGAGATCGTCCGCGACTGCCGGCCACGGTTCGTGCTGACCACGGCGGCCATCCTGGCCCGCCTCCGGTCGCGGGGGGCCGGCACGGACCTCGGCGGTCTCCAGGACGCGCGGTGGATCGCCATCGACGAAGCCGGCACTACCGGCGACTCGGACGCCGCGGAGTGGCAAGAGCCGGAGCTCGGCCCCGAGAGCCTGGCCTTCCTCCAGTACACCTCGGGGTCGATCTCCGCGCCCAAGGGGGTGATGGTCACCCATGGCAACCTGCTGCACAACGAGGGGCTGATCCGGCGGGCGTTCCGGCAGACGGAGTCGTCAGTGGTGGTGGGCTGGCTGCCGCTGTACCACGACATGGGGCTGATCGGGAACGTGCTGCAGCCGCTCTACTCCGGCGGCCAAGCCGTCCTCATGTCTCCCTGGGCCTTCCTGCAGAGCCCGGCGCGGTGGCTGCGGGCGATCTCGCGCTACCGCGCCACCACCAGCGGCGGCCCCGACTTCGCTTACGACCTCTGCACGCGGCGGGTGCGGCCGGAGCAGCGCACCGGTCTGGACCTCTCGTCATGGGAGGTGGCCTTCAACGGCGCCGAGCCGGTGCGGGCCGAGACGCTGGAGCGGTTCGCCGCGGCGTTCGCCCCGTACGGCTTCCGGCGCGACGCGTTCCAACCTTGCTACGGCCTGGCCGAGGCGACGCTGCTGGTCTCGGCCGGCGCTACCGGCGGAGGCGGCGGCCCGGTAGTCCTGCCGGTCAATCCCCTGGCGCTGGAGCGAGGCGTGGCGGTGGAGAGCGACGGGCCGGCGGGGAGGCGGCTCGTGGGGTGCGGCCGGCCGGGCGAGGAGGTCCGCGTCGTCAATCCCGAGACGGCGGTCCCTCTCGGCGACGGCGCCGTGGGGGAGATCTGGGTCGCCGGACCTTCCGTGGCGGCGGGGTATTGGGAGCGGCCGGGCGCGAGCGCGGAGACGTTCGGAGCGCGTCTGGCCGGAGAGGAGGGGCCGCCCTTCCTCCGCACCGGCGACCTCGGGTTCCTCGCGGTCGGCGAGCTGTATGTCACCGGACGCATCAAGGACCTGATCATCGTCCGGGGCCGGAACCTCTATCCCCAGGACATCGAGCGGACGGCCGAGGGGGCGCACCGGGCGTTGCGGCCGGGGGGAGGCGCGGCCTTCTCCGTGGAGGTGGACGGGGAGGAGCGGCTGGTGGTCGCCGCCGAGGTGGAGCGGCGGTCGGAATCGGAGGCGCCACGGGCGGCGGCGGCTGTCCGCCGCGCGGTGGTGGAGGAGCACGAGGTCCAGGTCCACGAGGTGGTGCTGCTCGCCGCTGGCACGCTCCCCCGGACCTCCAGCGGCAAGGTGCGCCGTGGCGCCTGCCGCGCCGCCTACCTGGCGGGCGGCGGCCTCGAGGTGGTGGGGCGGAGCGCTCCGGCCGGTTCCCTAGGAGAGGTGGAGGAGGATCTCCCCGGCCTGC
>DASPJI010000849.1:0-2969 GCA_035628695.1 Thermoanaerobaculia bacterium
CGGTGACGTTTACGATCCGGTCCCCCCGGACGAGCGTTTCGACCTGATCTTCTGGAACATGCCCTTCGGCTTCGTGGAACCGGACCGGCAGCTCACCCCGCTGCAGAGGTCGAACCTCGATCCCGGGTACGCCTCAGTCCGCCGCTACCTCACCGAGGCGCACCGCCATCTCGCGGACGGCGGCCTGCTCACTCTCGGTTTCAGCATGGACCTCGGCCGCCTCGAGCTGATCGAGGAGCTTGCCGCCGGAGCCGGCCTCAAGGTACGGATCGCCCGGTCGGCCGATGCGGTCCCGGACCGCCCGTACGACCTCCGGTTGCTCCATCTCCTACCGGGGTAGGGCCGGCCGCCGCGCTCTATAGAGGATGTGGGCGTGGGGATAGCCCGCGCCCAGCTCCACGGCCTCGAAGCCCTCGAAGCCGAGGCGCTCGAGGCGCCGGCGCATCTCGTCCCTCGTCTCGTAGCTGAAGGCGTCCCCCAGCGTCATCCCCAGGAGGTCGGCGATCCGCTCCTGGGTGCGGTTCCAGGCCCCCTTCAGGCGGTGCTCGGGGTCGATCTCCTTGAGCAGGATGACGCCGCCGGGGGCGAGCCGCTCCAGGGCCACCCGGAGGATGCCGTCCCAGGCCGCCATGGGGACCCGGCAGAGGACGTCGAAGACGGTCACCACGTCGAAGGCGCCGGAGACCGCCTCGGCATAGCCGCCGACGAACTGGATGCGGGGGTGCCGGAAGGTGGGCAGGATCTTGCGCACGTCCGGCTCCACGGCGACCACCCTGGAGGCCCCCTGCTCCACCGCCAGGCGCGCGAAGGTGCCGTGCCCGGCTCCCAGGTCGAGCACCCGCGCGCCCGGCGGCAGCACCCCCACCACCGGCAGGAAGGGGCAGGTGAGATAGCGCCCCAGGGTATGGAGGCGGGTGGGCAGCGGCGCCGACGCGAACGTGCGCCGCACGAGGTCGAGGGATCGGAAATAGCCGGAGCTCACCGGCAGAGGATATATAATCCGCCCGCTCCAAACGATCCCTGACAGCCGACGATGCACCCGCAACCCGCCCGCCCGGCGTGGCGTTCGCCCGCCTACCTCCTCGGCCTCGCCGCCGTGGCCGCGGCGCGCCTGCTGACCCTGCCGGCCAGCCTCTGGGAGTGGGACGAGATCCTTTTCGTCAAAGGGATCGAGGACTACGACCCGGTCCACCACCAGCCTCATCCCCCTGGCTACCCGCTCCTCATTGGCCTGGGGAAGGCGTTCAACCTCTTCCTGAACGACCCCTTCCACGCGATGGTGGCGCTCAGCGTGGTGTCGTCGCTCATCGGCTACGTGGCCTTGGCCGCCGCCTTCCAGAGGATGGCGGGCGAGGGACCGGCGGCGGAGCGGATCGCGGTGGCGGGCTCCGTCCTCTTCCATCTCTCGCCGACGCTGCTGGTCTACGGTCCCCTGGCCCTGTCGGACTCGCCGGCGCTGATGTTCCTCTCCCTCGCCCTCGCCGCCGCGGCCCGCCTGCCCGAAGGCACCACGGCCGCTGCGCTGGCGCTTGGAGCGGCGGCGGCCGCGGCGGTGGGCTCCCGGCCGCAGCTCTGCATCGCCGTCCTCCCCCTGCTCGCCGTCGCCCTGGCATTCGCCCGCGGCTGGCGCCCGCGGTTCCTGGCGCTCGCCGCCTTCACCCTGGTGTCGCTTACCTGGTTCATCCCCCTCGTGGTCGCCGTGGGCGGCCTCGGGGAGCTGCTGCCGTTCCTGGGTAAGCAGGCCGACCTGGTGGTGCGCTACGACAAGGAGCTGCCGCGATCCGGCAACCCGCCCGGCTGGGTGGCGACGCGCTTCCTCGCCCATCCCTGGGGGACGCGGCTGACGTCGCTCCCCGTGCTCGGCCTGGCGGCGGTGGGCTTCGCCTGGCTGGTGAAGGGCCGGAGATGGCGCGCCCTGCCCCTCCTGGTCCTCTCCGGCATCGACCTGGCGCTCGGGCTCGCCATCATGAACCCCCACGACGCCGTGCGCTACGCCCTCCCCTCCCTGATGGCGGTCTCTTTCGCCGCGGCGGTAGGCGGCGACGCGCTGGCGCGGCTCGTCCGCCTGCCGGCGGCGGCCTACGCGATGGTGGCGCTCCTCGTCGCCGGCTTCGTGATCTACACCCGGCCGCTCCTCGAAGCCCGGGCCACCACCCCATCCCCGCCGATGCAGGCGGCGCTCTGGGCCGAACGTCACGCCCGCTACGACGCCATCTTCCTGGTGGAGGACCACTTGGCGGCCCACGCCTCCTACCTGTTCGAGAAGTTCCAGCGGGTCCCGATCGGACCGGGCCTGGAGCGCTACGCCGGCGAGCAGGTGGCGCCGGTCTACCTGCTGGGGGACGGCGAGAGCGGCTGGCCGGGGGCGGTGACGTTCCAGTGGCCGGAGAGCGACGCCTATGGCAAACTATCTCGCGGTCTTTACAGAGTCACCTCCATCAGTCCGCTCCTCCCTGGCCGGCGGTACCAGGTCGTGCGCGGCGTCTATGCGTACGAGCCGACCGCCCGGGAGGCGGGGTGGCGCTGGATGGACGACGACGCGGCCATCCGGCTCTTCCCCGGCGGCGCGGCCAGGGCGGAGCTGACGCTACGGCTTCATCCCGAGGTGCCCTGGCCGGCGAACCGGGTGACGGTGCTGGTGGCGGGAGCGCCCACGGCCACGCTGGAGATCCCGCGGGGGGAGGAGCGCCGGGTGGGGGTGCCTCTGCCCGCGGCCTCCCGGGGGGCGGTGGAGATCGCGTTCCGGTCGGACCGGGCGTTCGTGCCCACCGACCGTCGCCGGTTGGCGGTGCAGCTCGTGAATGTCGAGAGAAAGCCATGAAGCACGCCCCAGAATCGTCCCGCTCCGTCTCGGTCGTCATCCCCATGTTCAACGAGGAGGAGTCGATCGAGCACGCGGTCGCCTGCGCGGCCTCCGCCCTGGCCCCCCACGTCGACGACTACGAGATCGTGGTGGTGGACGACGCCTC
>DASPJI010000850.1:0-2535 GCA_035628695.1 Thermoanaerobaculia bacterium
TCTTCAACAGCCCGGTGGCCATGCTCTTGGGGGACAAGCGGAACTTGGCCCTGCTGTCGGAGCGGGCCGACTCGCCGGTGTTCTCCGAAGAGGAGCGGCAGATCCTGCGCGACCATCTGCCCTGGACCCGGCGGGTCGAGAGCACCGAAACGACGTTCCAGGGGGAGCGGGTGCCGCTGCTCGACTTCATCAGCTCCCATCGCGAGGATCTGGTCCTCAAGAAGGGGCGCTCCCTCGCCGGCCAGGACGTCTTCATCGGCCGTTTCACGAGCCAGGACGAATGGGACAAGGTCCTGGGCGAGGTCGCCCCGCAACGCGACTGGATCGTGCAGGCGTTCGCGGAGTCGCGGCCGTACCTCTTCCAGAACGACGAGTACGGCTGCTCGCCGCACGACGCGGTCTGGGGACCCTTCGTGTTCGGCAAGACCTACGCCGGCGCCATCCTCCGGCTCCAGCCCAAGAGGCTCCTGGGCATCGTCAACCTGACGCGGGGAGCCACCGAGGGGGTGCTCCTGGAAGTGGTCTGACCTCCTCCGCGGTCCGTGCTTCAGGAGGGCTCGACGCCGAGCCGCTGGCCCAGGCGGCCGGCGGCGTAGAGCACCAGCGCGCAGCCGACGGGGAAGAGCAGCTCGTTGATGCCGCGCGCGATGAGATCGGTGGTGGTCAGCGGCATGGCCGCGTCGCGGACCATGACGCCGAGGATGGCGCCGCCGAAGATGAAGCCGATCGAGGCGCCCGCGCCGGCGTGGGCGCCGAAGCCGCCCCACGCCTGCCGGCCCACCCAGCCGATGACCATGCCCAGGATTCCGTACTCCAGCCCCTTGAGGCCGCCGATCAGCAGGGGAGAGGCGCCGCCGGCGGCGGTACCGGCGACGCCAAGGGCCTCGAGAGTTCCTTTGTGGAGCGTGCGTGCCACCGTGAATCCGATCGGCGCCGAGATCAGGCCGAGGATTCCCATGACCGCTGAGCGCGCCTTGCCGGCCGCGGTGCCGAAGGCGATCCCCAGGCAGACGATGGTCGACCAGGAGACCTTCTGGACCGAGTCGGCGACGATCCTGGGCAGGCTTCCGGCCGCGCCTCCCAGCATCATGGAGACCACGATCAGCAGCTCGATGAGCAGCCCGAGCGCGATGGACAGCCACGCCGCGCGCAGCACCGTGCGCGCCAGGTCGCTGCCGCCGGTGGCCGCTCGGGGCGCCGGCGTGACGAAGTTCGAGACCGGTTCGGCCATGGGGCGGTTCCCTCCGTAGGTCAGACCGGGCGGATCTTATCCCGGAGCGCGGCCAGCTCTCTCTCCATGCCGCGCTCCAGCTCCTCGATGATGTACGGCCGCAGGCGGCCGGGCGGGATGATGTCGTGCACCGAGCCCACGTCGCGCGAGCGCTGGACGCTGTGCACCTGGTCGAATTCCTCGGCCACCTCGCCCAGCTTCTCGGAGCGGACCGCCGCCAGCGTCTCTTCCAGGCGCGCGCGCAGCACCGCCCTGTCCGTGCGCTCCGGGTCGGCGATGGCCCTCTCCAGCTCCGCCACCCGCGGATCGTGCCGCGTCCGCCGGTCCACCTCCCGGGCGAAGACCACGGCCGCCGCCGGCGCGCCGCCGATCACCGACGCGTGGGCGCCCTCCAGGGCCACCACCCGCATGTTGTCGTGCAGCGCGTTCGAGAAGACCACGAAGGCGCCGCCGTGGTACCGCGAGATGACACAGAAGACGATCGGGCCCTCGAAGTTGACCACCGCGCGGCCGATCTCGGCGCCGTACTCGAGCTGCCACTGCCGCATGGACTCCGGGGAGCCGTCGAACCCCGAGAGGTTGGCGAGGATCACCAGCGGCCGGTTGCCGGAGGCGGCGTTGATCGCCCGCGCCGTCTTCTTCGACGAGAGCGGGAAGAGCGTGCCGCCCGTCCAGTGGTCCGGGCCGTAGACCGGCACGTAGCCCAGGCGCGGCAGCGGCCGGGACTCGAATCCCAGCAGGCAGACGGGGTGGCCGCCCAGGTGGGCGTCCCATACGACGCTGTTCTCGGCGTCCCGCATGCCGTACCAGCGCTCCAGCGACGGGTGGTCCTCATCGGCCACCGCCGCCATGATCCGGCGGATGTCGAACGGCTTCTTCCTCCCCGGGTTGGTGGCGTCCGAGAAGACCTCGCCCACGGTGGGGAAGCCGCCGCCATGGGGGGAGGCGCAGACGTCGCGGTCGCGCGGGTCGCGGGTCGGCGCCGGCCGGGGGAAGCGCTCGCCGGGTGCCACGTAGGCGTGCTCGTAGTGGCGCATCAGGATGCGGCAGGCCTCGCCGAGGTCGTGGGCGAAGTACTGCGCCTGGCCGTTGGGGCCCATGATCCGCTCGTAGCCGCCGATGCCGGAGTTGTCCTCGGCCGAGACGCCGCCCGAATAGTCCAGGGCCTGCTTGCCGGTGAGCACCATCGCCCCCTCCGGAGTCATGATGAGGATGCCCCGGGTGTGCATCAGCATGGTGGCCTCGGCGTTCCAATACGGCTGGGCGCCGACGTTGATGCCGAGGACGACGACGTTCACCTCGCC
>DASPJI010000851.1:0-2169 GCA_035628695.1 Thermoanaerobaculia bacterium
GGACGCCGAGACCGCCGAGGCCGCCGACGAGGGCGAGGAGGACTCCGGCGGCGGCGTGACCAGCCGGCGCCGGCGCCGCCGCCGCCGCGGCGAGGTCGACATGGAGCTCGTGGGCGGCAGCGACGACGACCCGCCCAACACCGTCACCCGCGTGCGCGCGCCCCGCGTCGCGGAGGCCGCCACGAGCGACGAGGTCGTCGCCGTGAAGGGCTCCACGCGCCTCGAGGCCAAGAAGCAGCGCCGCCGCGAGTCCCGCCAGTCCGGCCGCCGCCGCCAGGTGATCACGGAGGCCGAGTTCCTCGCCCGCCGCGAGTCGGTCGAGCGGCAGATGCTGGTCCGGCAGAAGGAGAACCGGATCCAGATCGGCGTCCTCGAGGACGGCGTGCTCGCCGAGCACTTCGTCTCGCACACCCAGCAGGACTCGCTGATCGGCAACGTCTACGTGGGCAAGGTGCAGAACGTGCTGCCGTCCATGGAGGCCGCGTTCATCGACATCGGCCGCGGCCGCAACGCCGTGCTCTACGCCGGTGAGGTCAACTGGGACGCGTCCCGCCTCGAGGGCGGGCCCCGCCGGATCGAGAACGCCCTGAAGTCCGGGGACTCCGTCCTCGTGCAGGTCACCAAGGACCCGGTCGGGCACAAGGGCGCCCGCCTCACCAGCCAGATCTCCCTGCCCGGCCGCTACCTCGTCTACGTCCCCGGCGGGTCCATGACCGGCATCTCCCGGAAGCTGCCCGACGTCGAGCGCGCCCGGCTGAAGAAGATCCTCAAGGACCGGCTGCCGGACGGCGCGGGCGTGATCGTGCGCACGGCCGCCGAGGGCGCCTCCGAGCAGGAGCTGACCCACGACATCAACCGGCTGCGCGCCCAGTGGGAGCAGATCCAGGAGCGCGCCGGGTCCACGAAGACGCTGGCCCCGGAGATGCTCTACGCCGAGCCGGACCTCACCATCAAGACCGTCCGCGACGTCTTCAACGAGGACTTCACCACGATGGTGGTCCAGGGCGAGGAGGCGTGGGACAACATCGAGGCCTACGTGACCTACGTGGCCCCGGACCTGCTCGACCGGCTCCAGAAGTGGGACGAGGACGAGGACCTGTTCGTCAACTACCGTGTGGAGGAACAGATCCAGAAGGCACTCGAGCGCAAGGTCTACCTCCCGTCGGGCGGTTCGCTGGTGATCGACCGGACCGAGGCCATGACGGTCGTCGACGTCAACACCGGGAAGTTCACGGGCTCCGGGGGCAACCTCGAGGAGACCGTCACCAAGAACAACCTGGAGGCCGCCGAGGAGATCGTGCGGCAGCTGCGCCTGCGGGACATCGGCGGGATCATCGTCATCGACTTCATCGACATGGTCCTGGAGTCCAACCGCGACCTCGTGCTCCGCCGGCTCGTGGAGTGCCTGGGCCGGGACCGCACGAAGCACCAGGTGGCGGAGGTGACCTCGCTGGGCCTCGTGCAGATGACCCGCAAGCGCATGGGCACCGGCCTGCTCGAGGTGTTCTCCGAGCCGTGCGAGCACTGCGCCGGCCGCGGCGTCGTCGTCCACGACCACCCGCTGGAGGGCCGCTCCGGCGGGGCCACCGGGGAGTTCCGCGACCAGCGGCAGAACCGCACGGAGCGCAAGCGCAGCCGCCGGGGCGACAAGGCCCCGGAGCAGCCGGTCCAGGCCGAGGCACCCGCCCGCGAGCCGGACCCCGCGGTGAGGGCCAAGGCCGAGGCCGCGCGGACCGCGTTCGCCACCATCGCCGCGGCCACCCACCACGAGACCCCGGCCGAGGACGGCCGGCGGCCGGCCGCGGAGACCGCCGCGGACGCCGAGGCGGAGTCCCGGGCGGAGGGCTCCGGGCGGTCCCGGAAGAAGCGGCGCGGCAAGCGCAGCCGCAACCGGGGCCAGGGCGCCGAGGCCGAGCAGCGCCAGGACGAGCAGACCCGGCCCGCCGAGTCCTCCGGGGCCCCCACGGAGCGCCCGGCGCCCGCCGAGCAGGGCTCCCGCCTGACGATCAACGGCGAGGTGATCGAGCTGCCGCACGGCCACGCGCCGGCGGCGGAGGAGCCCGCCGCGGCGCCGCTGAGCCTCGACTCCCTCGTGGAGGCCCTGGAGCAGCAGGCGCCCGCCGAGCCGGAGGCCCCGTCCGCGCCGGAGGCGCCGGCCGAGCCGGAGGC
>DASPJI010000852.1:0-2000 GCA_035628695.1 Thermoanaerobaculia bacterium
CGGCGTCGGTGCTGCGGTAGACGCCGTCGCCCACCGAGACGCTGTTGCGCACCCACGACTCGCCGGTCCCCACCCAGAGGTTCGCGGGGTTCGCGGGATCGACCGCGATGGCGCCGATGGACTGGGCGTGGCCGTCGAACACCGGCTTCCAGGTGACGCCGCCGTCGCCCGACTTCCAGACGCCGCCGCTCGCCGCGCCGACGTAAATGGTGAGCGGATCGCCGGGGACCGCCGCGACGGCCGAGACCCGGCCGCTCATCACCGCCGGCCCCAGCGCCCGCGCCTCCAGGCCGCCGAAGGTATGGGAATCGATCTCCACCTGAGCCCCCAGCCCGGAGCCCAGCAGAGTGCTCACGACGACGGCGGCGAAGGCTCCCCCTCTACGCGGCATAGGGCCTACCCTTTCGGCGCCGGCATCTTGGCCTCCGCCTTGGCCGGCATGGCGAAGCGCGACGCGGGGAGATCGGGGTTGACCTCGATCTTGTCGATGGTCATGGTCATGCCCCCCATGCCGCCGGGCATGGAGAGCTGCATGGAGTGGGCGAAGAGGATGCCGCCCACCTCTTTATAGTCGCCGAAGGTAGTGACGCTCTCCATCTGCTGGCCCTGGACCAGGGCTTTGCCGTCCGCCCGCAGCTCCAGGAAGTGCTCCGCGTCCAGATAGAGGACGGCCGAGTCGCCCCCCTGGCGGGTCCACTTCAGCTTGTGGACGGGCGTCCCCTCCAGGTCCGCCTTGCCGAGGTACTCCAGCGTCTCCCCGCGCTCCTTGTAGCCCATCAGGCCGTCCATGCCCGTGGCCTGGCGCTGCATCTGCTTGAGCTCCTCCTCGGTCATCGGCTCGGCGTCCGTCTTGCCGGTGAACGGCATCACCTTCCAGCCGGTCTTGCCGTCGTAGGCCTGGGAGACGGTCATCCCCTGGATGGTGACGTCGGAACGCATCTTGTCCGGACGGGCGGTCTCGATGAGGAGAGAGCCCTCCATCCCCGGCCCCATGGCCATCTTGCCGGTCATGCGCAGGCCCTTGAGCGCCTGGAGCTTCTCCTTGCCACCCTTGGCCTGGAGGTTCTTCTCCACCAGCTCGTCGACGGTCGGGGCGGCGGCCGTCGGGGCGGCGGCCTGGGCGCCGAGGACGGACGGATGCATCACGGCCATCGTGGCCAGGGAGATCGCCAGCAGACAGGGAAACGCCTTGCGGATCATCGGTTCGGTCTCCTACGAGATGGGACGTTCGCGCGGGAGGATAGCCGGAGGCGGCCCCTGTTGACCAGCCGGTGGCAGCCGGCCCCCAGGCGCGGCGAAGGGCCTGGGGGGAAACGTAGGGAGTCGCAGCACTGCCACGTCCCCGCCCCAGGCCCTCCGCGGCGCCGAGGAGGCGCCCATCCCATATACGGCTCCGGCGCCCGAATGTTTCATGGGGGCGGCGAGTTGCTCCGCCGCGCCGCCCCGGCTACTCTTGCCCGGTTTCCATCCGATTCAACTCTCGGAGGACAGAATGCGCAGGAGAATCTCTTTGCTCACCTCGGCGGCCCTGGCCGTGAGCCTGGCCGTGCCGGTGGCCAGCCTGGCCGCCAACCCGGGGACCATCGACCACGGCCTGCTCGCCGGCATGGCGGCCCGCTCCATCGGCCCGGCGGCGATGAGCGGCCGCATCGCCGCCATCGAAGCCTCGGTGGAGGACCCCACCCTGGTCTACGTGGGGACCGCCAGCGGCGGCGTCTGGAAATCGGTCAACGGCGGCCTCACCTGGGAGCCGGTCTTCGACGACCAGCCGGTGACCTCCATCGGCTCCCTCGCCCTCGCGCCCGGCAACCCCGACGTCGTCTGGGTGGGCAGCGGCGAGGGCAACCCCCGCAACAGCGTCTCGGTGGGCGAAGGGGTCTTCCGGTCGCTCGACGGCGGCCGCACCTGGCGCCGCGCCGGCCTCGAGAAGACCGAGCGCATCCACCGCCTGCTCCTCGACCCGCGCGACCCCGACGTCGCCTACTCCGCCGCCATGGGCC
>DASPJI010000853.1:0-8806 GCA_035628695.1 Thermoanaerobaculia bacterium
GAGGGTCATCAGCTCCCGGCGCGACAGGCCCTGCTCGCGGAACAGCCGGATCTTGTCGTTGGCCTCCACCTTGACCGGCGCCGCCCCAGCCGACGGCTGCTTGCGCAGGCGCAGGAAGTTCTCCGGCAGCGCCTCGTCGGAGAAGAAGGTCTTGAGCTGCTCGTTGGTGTTGCGGAGCTTGTGGGCGAGGCTGTGCCAGAGGCTCCAGTAGAGCTGGACGCCCAGGTCGGGGTAGGACTCCACCACCTGGTCGAGGCGCTCGGCATCGATGCGGAGGATCTGGCAGGGCTTGGTGGCCACGGCGTCGGACGAGCGCTCGTGGCCGGTGATGAAGCTCGACTCGCCGAAGACGTCCCCCGCCTGCAGCCGGCCGAGGCCGAAGGTGCCGTAGGACGTGCTGCGCTGGACGGCGATCTCGCCGCGCTCCAGGACGTAGAGGTCGCGCCCCTGGCTGCGATACCCCAGGACGAGGCTGCCGGTGTCGTGGACCTCCTCCTCCACCGTCTGGGTGAGCCGGAAGACCTGCTCGTCGGTGAGATGGGTCCAGGCCCGGATCCGCCGCAGCCGCGCCGCCTGCTCGATGCGGCTGCCCCCCTCGGTCCGCCGGGAGGGCGGAGAGGGAAGGATGGCGCTGACGGTGAGCCCCCCCTGCTCCAGGAACCGCTCGCGGTGCCACTCCAGCCGGTCGAACGCCGTGTGCAGGTGCTCCTTGCGCTCCCGGAAGGCCGCGGCGAGCTCGCGGTTGCCCCAGCCCAGGATCTGCTTGAGCGTCTGGATGCGCCGCCGCAGCCGCTCGACGCTCTCGACGTCGGCTTCGTGGATCAGCAGGAAGGCGTGGACGCTGGCACGTAGCGCCGGCTCGAACTGCTTGCGGTCGTACTCGGTGCGGCCGAGGCTCTCGGCCGTCTCCCGGTCGAAGGGGTTGAGGCGCAGGGCGCGCGCGAACTCCTCGGCGGCGCCGTCGTAGTCCTTGCGCCGGAAGAGCAGCCGGCCGTGCAGCTTGTGGTGCGACGGGTTCGCCAGATCCTTGGCCTTGGCGATCTCCAGGCACTCGATCGCCCGCGCGTTCTCCCCCTTCTCGGCGTAGAGATGGGCGAGACCCAGGAAGTGGGCTGCGTCGATGGCGTTGCGGCGGAAGCTCTCCCGCATCATCTCCTTCAGGCTGCGGGAGGTCCCGCCGCGCTGCTGGGTCTGGAGCTTGCGCGCCTCCGCCAGCCCGAGCTTGACGCTCAGGTTCTTGGGGTCGAGACGCAACGCGAGCATGAAGAGCTCGGCTGCCTCCTCGTAGCGGCCTCGCTCCGAGAGACGCCTCGCGAGCTCGGCCAGATCGTCCACGTCCTGCGACGGACTCTGCGGGTCTCTCATCGTCGGTGCTGTCCCCGGAGAGTGCCCAGTTTAGCACGGGCGGTGCCCTGCGGCTGCCGGGCGGCAGTGGGGGAGACTTGAAAAATTCACGCGGCCTATCTATATTTCTCTATATTGTAGACCCTTTTCCGAATCGGCCCGAGCCGGTCCTGGACTCTGCGGAGGCCCTGTGGTGAACGCTTTCCGTGAAGATGTGGCCATCGCCCTCCACCGCGGCATCGAGTGCTGCCGCCGGGAGGAATGGGATCAGGGGCTGCTCTACCTGGGCCAGATCACCCGGTCGGACGAGCGCAACGGGCTCCCCGGCCTCTTCTACTCCTATCTGGGGTATGGGATCGCCCGCTGCCAGCGCCGGTTCGAGGAGGGCCGCAAGCTCTGCGAGCACGCGATCAAGGTAGAGTTTTACCAGCCGGAGAACTACCTGAACCTGGCGCGCACCTGCCTGCTCACCAGCGACCGGGACGCCGCCGTCCGTGCCATCCGCCGAGGGCTGAAGATCGACCCCCACAACCTGGAGCTGCTCTCCCTGCAGCGCCAGGTCGGCGTGCGCGGGGCGCCGGTGCTCCCCTTCCTGTCGCGTTCGAACCTGGTGAACCGGATCCTGGGGCGGATCCGCCACGCCATGCAGGGGCGGCCGCCCGGGGTGAAATAGAAACGGCGGCCGGTTGCCCGGCCGCCGCTCGCGGTCAATTCCAGATGCAGTCCGGGGCTCAGGGGCCCGCGGTCGCCGGCGCCGCACCGCCGCCGCTCCGCAGGTCGTCGAAGACGATCCCGAGGTTCTCGGCGCCGTTGTCCCGGCACATATCCATGAAGTCCGCTACCTGGTCGTAGGGCAGCTCGCCGTCGGCGGCGAAGAAGACCACCTTCGACGCGCGTCCGGCGAGCACCTCCTGGAGCCTGCTCGGGAACTCGGCCAACGGGACCTGCTGCTTGTTGATGAACGGGCGGCCCTCGGCGTCCATGCGCACGATCACCTGATCGTCCATCGCCGATGGAGCGATCTGCCCCTCCACCTTGGGCGGTACCTGCACTTCATAGCCCATCTGGAGGAGCGGCGTGATCACCATGAAGATGATCAGCAGCACCAGCACCACGTCGACGAGCGGCGTGATGTTGATGTCGCTCCGCGGGCCCATCCCGGCGCCGGATACGTTCATTGCCATGGTCGTTACCTCCGTCGGTACCCGGCGTCAGGCGTGACCGCCGCCGCTCCGATCCTCCTTGTTGGTCACCAGGCCTACCCGGCTGAACCCGGCTTCGTTGAGGAGCTGCATCACCTTACGAACGTCCTTGTACTTGAGCCGGCGATCCCCCTTGACCACGATCTGCTTGTCGGGCGTCTGGGAGTAGATATCGGCCAGCTGCGCCTCGAGGTTCTCGTTGGGGATCCAGTTCTGGCCCACGAAGACGTTGCCGTCCTGCTTGATGGACACGGTGAGCTGCTTCTCGTTCTCCGGCATCTTCTCGGGTGCCGACGTCTCCGGCAAGGCCACGTCCACGCCTTTCTGGAGCATGGGCGTGACCACCATGAAGATGATCAGCATCACGAGGCACACGTCGACGAGGGGCGTTACGTTGATCTCGCTCTTGACCCCGACGTCGGCGAACGGGCTGGGCTTCTTCTTAGGCAGCATTACGGACCTTCCGCTTCTTCATGAAAAAGTCGATGAGCTCGGAGGCGGAGTTGGACATCTCGACCTGCAGGCGCTCGATCTTGCCGGTGAAGTAGTTGAACATCCAGGCCGCCGGGATGGCGACGCCGAGGCCGAGCGCGGTGGCGACGAGCGCTTCGGCGATACCCGCGGAGACCGCGCCGATACCACCCGAGCCGGTCATGGCCATGCCGCGGAACGCGTTGATGATGCCGATGACGGTTCCGAACAGGCCGATGAACGGCGTGGTGGTGGCGATCGTGGCCAGGCCGCCGATGCCGCGCTTGAAGTCGGAGGTGGTCATCAGGGTGGCGCGCTCGACGGCGCGGCTGGCGGCTTCCACGACCTCGATGTCCGACAGCGGACTGTGCTGGTTCTCGTGCTGGAAGGACTGGAGGCCCGCGGAGACGACCCGGGCGAGGTGGCTGCCGGGGTACTTGGCCGCCGCGTCGATCGCCGCCTGCGGGCGGTCGTTCTTGAGGTGCTCGGTCGCCAGCTTGGCGAACGCCAGCGACTGCTTCTTCGCCTTGCGGAAGACGAGGATGCGGTCGACGCAGACGTAGAGAGACCAGACCGACATGACGATCAGGATGACGATGACCGCCTTGTTGAGGATCGTCATCTGCTCCCAGAGGGCTACCGGACTAAAATCCATGCTCTTCTCCTTTGCTCTTTCAGCGCAGCTTCTACTGCACCTGGAAATTGACCGTCAGCGAGTAATAGACCTTGACCGGCTTGCCCTGGAACTGGGCAGGCCTGAACTTCCACTTCTGGACCGCTTCGACGGCGGCCCGGTCGAGGCCCATGGGCAGCCCCTTGAGCACCCGCACGTTGGTGACGTTGCCGCGCTCGTCGATGATCGCCTCGACGATGACCGTGCCCTGGAGACGGGCCTTGCGCGCCAGCTCGGTATAGACCGGCGGGGGTCCCGAGATCTTCTCGGGCTTGCTGACGCCGCCGCCGACCCGCAGCGGCTCGTCGGTCACCACGCCGCCGGGGACGCCGCCCGGGACGCCACCGACCACACCGCCGACGACGCCGCCGACGACACCGCCCACCACACCACCGACGACACCACCGACCACGCCGCCTTCGACACCGCCCTCGACGCCGCCTTCGACGGCCTCGACCGGCTCTTCAGACGTCTCAGGGATCTCCTCCGGCACCTCGACCGGCTGCACCGGCTCGGTGGGACGGATGACCTCCACCACCTTCTGCTCCACCTTGGGCTGCGTCTTGGCGGCCGGCGGGGGGGGCGGCGGCGGCGGCGGCGGGGGCGGGGGCGCCGCGGCGCTGAAGAACACGACGTTAATCGGCGGCTCCGGCACCGGATTCACCTGCCAGTAGTTCGCCAGCAGGACGGCGGCGCCGGCGACCAGGTGGATGATCAGGGCGATCTGCATGATCAGGATGCCCCGCGCCCGCCGCTTGGCCCTCGTCTTGTCCTCGCTGATATCGAGTAGAGAATCTTCGAACATCGCTTCACCCCTCAACCTTCTTGGGTTCGGACTGCTTGGCTTCGGCCGCTTTCTTGGACTCGTTGTCCTTCTTCCCCTGCGCCACCGCCTTGTCCCGCCACTGGTCCGCCTCGGCCAGGTACTCCATCCGCTTGTTGGCGTCGGTCTCCATCTTGGCCTTCTCGCGGAGCATGAGGTTGTAGTAGACCAGCGACTGGAAGTAGTCGGGCTTGGCCTCGATGGACCGCTGCAGCGCTTCGAGGCCGGTGTCGGCCAGCGCCGTCCGCTGCTCGACGTTGAGGTCCGGATCGTTGTAGACCTTCTCATACGCTCCGTGGCCGATCGCGTAGAAGATCTCGTGGCGGTTGGGGCCGGTGTACTGGGCCGCCATCCGCTCCGCCTCCTGGAACTGCCCCGAGAGGATGAGGATTCTCACCTTCGCGTTCAGGTACTGCGGATCGTTGGGGTGGGCCTTCGCCTGCTCGTCCAGGTAGGCCATCGCCTCCGGATACATTTTGGCGTTGACGTAGGTCGACAGCAGGTACTCCCGGATCTTCTCGTCGTCCGGATGGTCGCGGAGGTACTTCTCAAAGGCATCGGTGGCCGTCTTGGCATACTGCACGTTCTGCGGGCTCGTGTCTCCCGGCTTGTAGAGGGCCAGCGCCGAGAGTCCGACGGAGCGCCAGGCAAAGGTCGCCTCCGGGTCCAGCTCCAGGCCCTTCTGGAACTGGGTGAGAGCCCCCTTGTACTGCTCGTTGGCGTACAGGGCATTCCCGTTCTTGAGCTCCGCCCGCGCCCTGATCTTGTTGCAGCCCACGGTGGGCAGCAGCAAGAGAAGAAGGGCCGGTACTACCAAAGGTCTTTGCATAGTCACCTCTCCCAGCCTTAGACAGGGGGAGCCGCCAATTAGTTCCGAGAGGGGAGGCGCACCGAATTCGCTCTGCCACGCCCCTTCCGGGGCCCCCTCCCTCGGTCGGTCACGCCCTAGAAATCAGGGCCGAGGGATCTGGCAGGAGGAGAAGAATTTCCCTCCCCCCCGACCAGGCTGAAGCACGAAACATGCCGTTTCCCGGAAGCGATTCCCGACCGGCCTTCAAGACGAAGAATCGGCGGCGGCCGGCGCTTCGGCCTCGCCCCGCGACACCACCACCGCCGCCGCCAGGTCGCCGGTGACGTTGAGCGTGGTGCGGCACATGTCGAGGAACCGGTCGACCCCCAGGATCAGCCCGATGCCCTCCACCGGCACCCCCACCTGGCGCAGGATCAGCGCCACCACCGGGATCGAGCCGGCGGGAACGCCCGCCGTGCCGATGCCGCCCAGGATGCAGATCAGCACCACCGTCACCTGCTGGCCGAGCGACAGCTCCACCCCATAGAACTGCGCCAGGAAGAGGACCGTCACCCCCTCGAAGAGGGCGGTCCCGTTCTGGTTCATCGTCGAGCCGATGGTCAGCACGAACCGGCTGACGCTCGGCGGCAGCCGCAGGTTCTCCTCCGCCACCCGTAGCGCCGTCGGCAGGGTGGCGTTGCTCGAGGCGGTGGAGAAGGCGGTGATCATCGCCGCCTGGATGCCTCTGAAGAAGGTGCGGGGGCTCATCCCCCCCAGGAAGCGCACCGCCAGCGAGTAGACGATGAACTGGTGGATCGCCAGGGCGAGCACCACCACCCCTACGTAGACCGCGAGCTGCTGCAGGATCTCGTAGCCCAGCTCGGCGGTCAGGTTGAACAGCAGCGCCGCGACGCCGATGGGGGCGAGCGAGATCACGATGCCGATGAGGCGCATGGTGATGTCGTAGAGCCCCTCCACCGCCTCCCGGAACCGCTCCGTCGCCAGGGTGGGGGTGAGCGCGAGGCCCAAGCCGATCATCAGGGAGAAGAACATCACCCCCAGCATGTCGCCGTCGGCCGCCGCCTTGACCGGGTTCCGGGGCACCATGTCGAGGAACAGGTCGACCCCGGTCTTCGGCGCCTCCCCCCCGGCCACCGCCGACGCCCGCTCGGCCGCCCCCTCGGTCAGCCGCGCCCTGAGCTCGGGGGAGATCCCCTCTCCCGGCCGCAGGACGTTGACCAGGGTGACGCCGATGAGGACCGCGATGGCCGACACCAGCACCGTGTACGCCAGCGTCTTGACGCCGACCCGGCCCAGGGACCGGGGGTCCCCGATGCCCGCCACGCCCAGGACCAGGGCCGAGAAGATCAACGGCACCACCAGCATGAAGAGCAGGCGGAGGAAGATCTGGCCGATCGGACCCGTGACGTAGCGGATGAAGCCGTCGAGCGACGGGTTGTCCGCCCCGAACAGGTAGTGGGCCGCGACCCCGGCGCCGGCCCCGAGGAGGCCGCCGATCAGGATCTTATGGTGGAGAGGAAGGCGCATGCTCCTCCTGACGCTGTCGGGCTGTCCGAAGCGGGGGAATGCTAGAGGAAAAACCGTCCGGCGCCAACTCCCCCCGGCTCCGGGCCCTCCCGGAGCCTCCCCGCCGCCCTGCGGCGTTGCGCGCTGCGGGCCGCCGTGGCAGACTTCCGGGGCTTTCGGATCGTCCACACACGAGCCCGCCGCGGGCGGCTCTTTCCAGTCTGGGGGTTTCCTCTGCTGCGAGGCATCTTCAAGACCAAGTCGCTCAACGCCATCCTGGCGTCGGCGGAGGCGCCGCACACGGCCCTGAACCGGTCGCTGGGAACGCTCCAGCTCACTCTGCTCGGCATCGGCGCCATCATCGGCGCGGGCATCTTCTCGACCGTGGGCACCGCCGCCGCCGGCGGCGCCAGCCACCTGGGGGCCGGCCCGGGCCTGGTGCTGTCCTTCGTCATCACCGCCATCACCTGCGGCTTCGCGGCGCTCTGCTACGCCGAGTTCGCCTCGATGGTGCCGGTCTCGGGCTCGGCCTATACCTATTCCTATGCCACCCTCGGCGAGCTGGTCGGCTGGATCATCGGCTGGGACCTGATCATCGAGTACGCCGTCGGCAACATCGCCGTGGCCATCTCCTGGTCGGGCTACTTCCAGGAGCTGCTGCGCGGCTTCGGCCTCAACTGGCCCGGCTGGCTCGGCACCGACTACCGGACCGCCCTCCAGGCCGCCGGCCAGGTGGCGGCGGCGCGCGCCGAGGGGACCGACCCCGCCGCCCTGGGCCTGGCGGTGGAGCGCGGCGCCCAGGCCCTGGCCGAGGCCCCCCGCCTGTTCGGCATGCCCCTGGTCTTCAACGTGCCGGCCTTCCTCATCGTCATGCTGATCACCGTCGTGCTGGTGGTGGGCATCCGCGAGAGCGCCTGGTTCAACTCCTCGATGGTGGTGTTGAAGCTCGCCATCATCGCCTTCTTCATCGGCCTGGGCGCCTTCTACGTCCAGCCGGAGAACTGGACGCCGTTCGCCCCCAACGGCTTCGTCGGCATCGCCGGGGCGGCAGCCATCATCTTCTTTGCCTACATCGGCTTCGACGCCGTATCGACGGCGGCGGAGGAGACCAAGGACCCGGGGCGGTCCATGCCGATCGCCATCATCGCCAGCCTGGCGGTCTGCACGCTGATCTACATCGCGGTGGCGCTGGTCCTCACCGGCATGCTGCCGTGGACGCAGCTCGGCACCGCCGAGCCGCTCGCCACCGCCTTCTCGGCGCTGGGCATGGGCTGGCCGGCGCTGATCATCTCGCTCGGCGCCGTCTTCGCCACCACCTCGGTGCTGGTCGTCTTCCAGCTCGGCCAGCCGCGCATCTTCTTCTCCATGGCGCGCGACGGCCTGCTCCCCTCCTGGGCCGCCCGGGTGCATCCGCGCTACCGGACGCCGCACATCACCACCTGGATCACCGGCATCGTCGTGGCGTTCTTCGCCGGCGTCGCCAACATCAACGAGGTGGTGGAGCTGACCAACATCGGCACGCTCTTCGCCTTCCTCCTGGTCTGCGTCGGCATCACCGTGCTGCGCTACAAGGACCCGGACCGGCCGCGCCGCTTCCGCGTGCCGCTCGGCCCCTGGATCATCCCGATGCTGGGCGCCGCCTCCTGCATCTTCCTGATGGTCTACCTGCCGCCGGCCTCGTGGTGGCGGTTCATCGGCTGGCTGGTGCTCGGCATGGCGGTCTACTTCGCCTACGGCTACAGCCACAGCACGGTCGGGCGCGAGGCCGGCCGCTCGCCGCGCCCGCGGCTGCCCGAGAAGCTGGCGGCGGCGGGGTTCCTCTCCGCCGGCATCGGCCTGTTCACCATCCCGCACGACGCCGGCCTGCCCCGTCTGCTCCAGGAGGCGGCGACGGCCGGCGATCCCGACCACGACCGCGCCCTCGTCGGCCTGATGCTCATCGCCGCCGGCCTGGTGCTCGTCGTCATCGGAGCGCT
>DASPJI010000854.1:0-2502 GCA_035628695.1 Thermoanaerobaculia bacterium
GGGCGCCGTCTCGGTCACCCGCGAGGACCGGCTGCTGCACTCCCGCGGCCGCGGCTTCGCGGACCTGGTCCGGCTGCGCACCGGGACGCTGCCGGCGCTGCCGGACGCGGTGGCACGGCCGGCCGGCGCCAACGAGGTGGAGGAGGTGCTCCGCACCTGCAGCCGCGACGGCATCCGGGTGATCCCCTGGGGGGGAGGGACGTCGGTGACCGGCGGCGTCAACGTGGTGCCCGGGCCGGGTCCGGCCGTGGTGCTGGACCTCGAGCGGCTCTCCGGGTTGATCCGGCTCGACGAGCGCTCCGGCCTCGCCAGCTTCCGCGCCGGCACCACCGGGCCGGCCGTGGAGTCGGCGCTGGCGCAGTCGGGCTTCACGCTCGGCCACTTCCCGCAGTCCTGGGAGCTCTCGACCCTCGGCGGCTGGGTCGCCACCCGCTCCTCGGGCCAGGAGTCGCTGGGCTACGGCCGCATCGAGGACATGACCGCGGGGCTCGAGCTGGTGGCCCCCGGCGGCCGGCTGTCGTTGCGGGCGGTGCCCGCCTCCGCCGCCGGGCCGGACCTGCGCCAGCTCGTCCTGGGGAGCGAGGGGCGCCTGGGGGTGATCACCGAGGTGACGATGCGCGTGCGTCCCCGGCCGTCGTCGCGCGCCGTGATGGCCCTGCTCGTCCCCTCCTGGGAGGAGGGGATGGATGCCATACGGGAGCTCGTGCTCGCCGGCCTGCCCCTGAACCTGCTGCGCCTGTCGGACGCGGACGAGACCGCGGTCGCCATGGCCGTCGGATTGGGCGGCCACGCCTGGGGCCCCCTCGCCAAGGGCTGGCTTCGCCTGCGCGGCGCCGGGCCGGGCGCCAGCCTGCTGCTCTGCGGCGCCGCGGGCAAGGAGAGGTTGGTCCGCCGAACGCTGGACGAGGCGGCCGCCCTGCTCAAGCGTCAACACGCGGTGTCGCTGGGCGACGGCCCGGGCCGCCGCTGGCTGGCGGACCGCTTCCGCCACCCCTACCTGCGCGACGGCCTTCTGGATCTCGGCTTCGCCACCGACACCTTGGAGACCGCGGCCCCCTGGTCGGCGCTGCCGCGGCTCTACCAGGTGGTGCGCGGGGCCCTTGCGGGCGCGCTCGGTGAGGGAGAGGACGAAGTGCCGGTGCTCTGTCACGTCTCCCACGTCTACCGGGACGGCGCCTCCCTCTACTTCACCTTCTTCTTCCGTCTGCCGGAGGACCCGCAGGAGGCCATCGAGCGCTGGGCGACGCTCAAGCGCGTGGCCACCGGCGCCCTGACCGGCGCCGGCGGCACCGTCTCGCACCACCACGGCGTGGGCGCCTGGCACGCCCCCTGGTATCCGCGGGAGGCCGGAGAGGCCGGCGTCCGCGTCCTCGCCGCCGCCGCCAGCGAGCTCGATCCCCAGGGCGTCCTCAATCCCCACGTGCTCCTGGACCCGGCGGACCGGCTGGAGGTCTGAACCTCGTACCAAGTGGAGCAGACCATGGAACTGGACGAGGTGATGCGAGTGCTGGGGAGCTTCGAAAGCGAAGGGGTCGACTACATCATCGTCGGGGGCGTTGCTCTGAATTTCCACGGTCTCATCAGAGCGACGGAAGATCTCGATCTGTTCATCCGTCCGGAGCCGGAAAACATCGAACGGCTTCGCAGGGCACTGCGATCGATCTACGATGACCCCAGCATCGAGGAGATCTCGGCCGACGATCTCCTGGGAGACTATCCCGCGGTCCGCTACTATCCTCCCAGCGGCGAGGTTTTCCTCGACATTCTCACGCGGCTTGGAGAGTTCGCCTCCTACGATGACCTGGAGGCGCAGAGCATCGAGGTAGAGGGTGTTCACGTGAGAGTGGCGAGCCCGCGAAGCTTGTACTGGCTCAAGAAGGACACGATGCGGGAGATCGACCGCGCTGACGCCGAGGCTTTACGTGAGAAGTTTCATCTCGACGAGACCTCCTGAAAACGATTCCAACCCGAGGCTCTGACCATGCCCATTCAGAAGTTCCGGAATCTGGACGCGATGCGAAAAGCTCTCTGGCAGAGCTCGTCCGGTGAAGACCTCCCGCGCCGTATCCGGAGACTCTGGGCCCGCTCAGTGGCCATCAGCCCGAGAGTCTACCCGCGCGGTGTCTTCAAGTACCGGAGCCTCGAGGAAGCACAGCGGGCACGGGAGCAGATGGTCACTGACAATGTGCAGCGTCTTCTCCAGGAGCGGCTCGCCGCGGAGAAGATCCGCAACGATTCCTGAGGCCTTTGGCGTACTGTGTTCCACCCCCAATGGCGCCGGCAGGCGCTCGCCGGGCTCGGGGAGCCTTTCGACCTGGTGATCCTGGGCGGAGGGATCACCGGGTGCGGCATCCTCCTCGACGCGGCGCAACGGGGGTTGCGGGTGCTGCTGATCGAAAAGGATGACGTCGCCTCGGGCACCTCGTCGCGGTCCTCCAAGCTCATCCACGGCGGCCTGCGCTATCTCAAGCAGCTCCAGTTCGGCGTCACCCGCCAGGCCAT
>DASPJI010000855.1:0-2337 GCA_035628695.1 Thermoanaerobaculia bacterium
CCCGCCTCCGCGGCCTGCTGGTGACGGGCGAGGTCGCGCTGGCCCTGTTGCTGCTGGTCGGCGCCGGCCTGATGATCCGCAGCTTCCTGCACCTCCAGTCCACCGACCTCGGCTTCCGGCCCGAGCGGCTCCTGACGATGCGCATCAATCTCTACGGCGAGAAGCGCCCGGGACCGCCCCAGTGGGGCGCCTTCTTCCAGGAGCTGACCACCAGGGCCCAGGCCTTGCCGGGTGTGGAGCGGGCCGCGGTGGTGCTGCTGCGGCCGCTCTCGGGCCCCATCGGCTGGGACTACGACTTCATGGCCGAGGGGCAGTCGCCGGACGAGCGGCAGACCAACCCCACCGCCAACCACGAGCGGGTGAGCCCGGGCTACTTCGCCACCATGGGCATCCCCATGCGCCGCGGCCGGGACTTCACCTGGGCCGACGCCGCGGGGTCCCCTCTCGTCGCGATCATCAACGAGTCCACGGCGCGCCGCCTCTGGCCGGGCCAGGATCCTCTCGGCAAACGGTTACGCTGGGGGCGCGGCGAGGCCGAGACGCCCTGGCTCACCGTGGTCGGCGTGGTCGGCGACGTGCGCTATCGCGACATCCAGGCGTTGCGGCCCGATATCTACGTGCCCTTCCTTCAGGACCCCCACTGGTCGATGGACCTGATGGTGCGTGCCGACTCCGACCCGCTGGCCATCGCCCAGCCGATGCAGGAAGTGATCCGCGCCATCGAGCCGGACCAGCCGGTGGCCAACGTCACCACCATGGAGGAGGCGATCGGCCGGTCGGTGGCCCGGCCGCGCCTGCGTACCGTGATCCTGGCGACCTTCGCCGCCCTGGCGCTGCTGCTTTCGGCGGTAGGCCTCTACGGCATCATCGCCTATTCGGTGGCCCAGCGGCGCCGCGAGATCGGCATCCGCATGGCCCTCGGGGCCGACCGGCGGGCCGTCCTCGCCATGGTTCTGCGCCAAGCCCTCGCCCTCACCCTGGCCGGCCTCGCCGCCGGCCTGGTCCTCGCCTTCGGGGTCCTGGCCACCGGCTGGATCTCGGAGCTGCTCTTCGGCGTGCGTTCGACCGACTTCCTGACCCTTTCCATCGTGCCGCTGGTGCTGATCGCCGTGACGCTGGCCGCGAGCCTGCTGCCCGCTCTCCGGGCGACCCGCGTCGATCCGCTGGTGGCGCTACGATACGAGTGATGACCGTCCACTCCCCGAATTCCGATGCCGATTACGAGCGCCTGCGGGACGACCTGAAGCGCTCCGTGGCCCGGGTCTGCCCGCGCTGGCTGGCCGACCGCTCCGAAGACCTGGTGCAGGTAGCCCTCATGCGGGTGATGGAGATCCGCCGCAAGAGCGAGGGGAGCGCCGAGTTCTCCTCCTACTATCTGAAGAAGGCGGCCTACAGCGCCCTGATCGACGAGATCCGGCGCCTGCGCCGCCGCCAGGAGGTCTCCATGGAGGGGGACGAGGAGACGGAGTTCGATCCGGCCGCCGAGACCCCGGACCCGGAGCGCGCCTCCGCCGGCAAGGAAGTCGGCCGCGCCATCCGCGATTGCCTGGGCCTCATGGTCCGCCCCCGCAAGCTGGCGGTGACGCTCAACCTCCAGGGGCACAGCGTGCCGGAGATCGGCCGCCTCCTCGGCTGGACCGGCAAGAAGGCGGAGAACCTGGTCTACCGGGGCATGGCGGACCTCCGCGGCTGCCTCGAGGGCAAGGGGCTCGGCCGGTAGCTTCACCGGTATTTTCATGTAAGTGAGGGAAACGCAGGGCTCACGGCGTTCTAACCAGTGAGCCCGCCCGAGGGCGCCCTCAGAGTGGGGGCGGTACCTCCAGAGGCGGCAGGAGGCTTTTCTTGATCTACGTTCAGTTCGAGCACTTCCGGAGCAGGATGGAGAGAGGGCGATGAACCCCAACGAGCAAGAGCTGGCGCGCTGGCGCGCGGCGTTCGCCTGTCCCGCGGAGGACGTCCCGGCCCCGGAGGCCTGTCCGGCGCCCGAGAGGATCTGGGCGGCGGTGCGCGGCGAGCTCCCGGCGGACGAGATCCGCGAGATCGTGGAGCACACGGCGGTCTGCGCCGCCTGCGCCGAGGATTGGCGCCTGGCCATGGACCTCGGCCGGGAGAGCGGCGCGGCGGAAGAAGCCAGGCCGCTGGCGCCGGTCGTCTACGGGCGGTTCCAGCGCTGGCGCCCGGTCGCGGCGGCGGTGGCCATGGCGGCGGCGCTGGCGATCGTCGTCGGCATCCGGAGCGACATCGACCGGCCGGTGGAAGAGCCCGTCTATCGCGAAGCCCAGGAGACCGTCGTCCGGTCGCTGGTGCCCGCCGGCCGGCCTCTCCCACGCCGCGAGG
>DASPJI010000856.1:0-4219 GCA_035628695.1 Thermoanaerobaculia bacterium
GGCCAGCGAGACCAGCGCCCCCAGAAGGAACCGCTCCACCAGCGTGAGCAGCGGCGGGATGACGTTCGAGGCCGTGATCCAGCCGCCGAAGCGGGCCAGCCGGGCCAGGGGCTCGCGGGCGGGCCACGCTCTCGCCGCTACCAGAACCGGCAGGGCGCGCCGGCAGAGCCGCCAGTGGACGACCAGCACCAGCGCCCGGGTGAGGACTAGCAGGCCGATGATGGCGGGGAGGTCCCACCCGGCCGCCGCTCCCAGCCAGGGGATCGCGAAGGTGGCCGCCCCGGCCGGCGCCCGCACCAGGTTCACCAGGTCGAAGCGCCCCGCCGCCTCGAGGAGGCTGCGGAAGCAGCCGGTGACGAGGGTCACCGGAAAGGAGAGGGCGAGGATCAGGAAGGTGCGCCGGATCTCGTCCGCCAGCGGCGGCGGCGCCTGGAGCACGGCGCCGGCGAGGAGGGGCGAGGCGGCGGCGAAGGCCGCCGCGGCCACGATCCCGAGGGCGGCCTGGAGGCCGGTGGCGCTCCACAGCAGGCCGGGCAGCCGCTCCGGCTCGTCCTGGGCCAGCGCCTCGGCGGCGAACCGGGTGACCGCGCGGCCGAGGGCGAGGTCGAAGACGTTGAACGAGCCCAGGACCGTCCAGGCGAGGGCGAGCACGCCGAAGCGCTCGACGCCGAGCCCGGCGGTGGTGGCGGGCACGGCGGCCACCGCCACCGCCAGGGGGAGGAGCTGCCCGGCGAGGTTGAGCAACGTGTCCCGGCGGAGGCCGGAGGGGAGGGCGGGGGAGGGCGTCACCGGCTCCGGGCCGGGTCCGGCTGCCGCTGAGCGCGCTGGAGCTTCGGCGCGAGCCGCCGGAGGTAGGCGACGGCCTCGCCGGCGAGAGAGGCGGCGTGCCCGGCAACGACCAGGGGGAGAGTCTTCAGATAGATACCGGTCTGTCCGGCGCGCCCGGCGTGCATCCCCACCAGCGCCAGGATGCGGGGGAGGCGCACGGGCAGGACGGTGACCGACAGGTAGAGGAGCGCCGCGGCCCGCCGCCCCACCAGCCAGCCCAGGCGCAGGTCGCCGTGCATCTTGCCCCGGGTGTAGCGCTCGGTCATGAAGTCCCGGAAGCTCTGGACGTGGTGGTGCTCCACCACGGCGTCCGGCGCGAAGCGGAGCCGCCGGCCGCGCCCGTTCAAGGTGCGCGACAGGGTGACGTCGCCCAGGAACTCGTCGCCCGGCAGGCCGCCGGCGGCTTCGAACTCGCTCCGCGGCAGCAGCATGTTGGCGGTGGGGCTCATGTCCACCTCCCGGGGCGGGCCGCCGGGGAGCCACTTGCTGAACTTGCAGAGGTGGATCCCGTGGTCCAGCCAGCGGTCGCCGTAGCAGGCGAGGGCACCGACGATCACCTCGCCGGTGCCGAGGTGGGCGGCGGCGAGCCGCTCCAGCCAGTCGGGATGGGCATAGATGTCGGGATCGGTGAAGACCAGGACCGTGCCGCGGGCCAGCTCGACGCCCCGGTTGCGGGCGGCGTGGGGGAGGAGCCGCCGCTCGCTACGCTCGTAGCGCACCCAGGGGAAGCGCTCCATCATCCGCTGGGTGGCGCCGTCCGGGCCGCTGTCCACCACGATCACCTCGAAAGACCGGAAGGTCTGGCGGCTCAGGGCTTCCAGGCAGCCGCCGATGGTCTCGTGCGAGTTGTAGGCCGGGATGACGACCGACAGGGCAGGACGGCTCTCCGGGTCCGGGGTCTTCATCGCTCTCACCCTCTCACTTTTCCGCGGGTTCGTAGGCCCGGTACTCGTTCAGCTCGAAAAGGCTGAATTCGGCCTCCGCGTCCCCCGTCCCGAGGAGGAGCCCCAGGCTCTGGCCGGCGCCGGCGGCGAGCTGGGCCATGAAGATCGCGGGCGAGCCGGCGACGGCGCGCGGCAGCAGCGCGGGTCGCCGCCGGGCCAGGAAGAGGAACAGCCGCGCCAGCGAGTAGAGCGGCACCAGGGGCACGCCGGCCACGTAGAACAGCCGCCGGGCTGCGGACCAGCCGAAGGCGCGGGCGCGCATCGGCGCGTAGATGCGGTTCCAGAGGAAGCGTCCGCGCATGGCGCTGCCGAGCGTGCTCTCGTTGATGTGCGAGATCCTGGCCGCCGGCTCGAGGAGCAGCCGGTGGCCGTCCCGGTGGAGGCGCACGTGGAGGAGCACCTCGGCCCGCAGGAGGTCCTGGAGCCCGTCGCCGTAGGAGAGGAGGACGTCCCGCTTGAACGACGAGTTGTGGCCCGGGAGCATGCCGAACTCGGCGCGCGGCGCCGGTGGCATCCACGGGTGATAGTTGATGAGCTGGATGACGCGGCTGAGGGCGACCCCGGGGTTGCCGTTGTGGACCTCGCAACCCACGCCCGCCCACGGCCCGCGGTGCGCCTCGATGAGGGCCGCGGCCCAGCCGGGATGGGTACGCACGTGCTCCTCGATGAAGGCGACGACCGGCGCCGACGCCAGGCGCACCGCCTCGGTCTTGGCGGCGGAGTAGAGGGTGTCGGGCGGCCGGCGGAGCACGCGCACCGCGGGGTGGTCGCTCCCCGGCACGGGTGGCACGCCCTCCGGCCCGAGCTCGAAGAGCAGCACCTCCAGGCGGTCGATCGGCTCCTGGTCGAGGATGGATGCCAGGCAGCCGACGGCGCGGTCCCGCCGTGCGCCCACCGCCAGGACGACTGTGAGGTCCTTGGACATATATGGATGTCGAGAAGCTGGCCGGAGACTCTAGCAGAAAAGGGGGCGGGTTGGAGTATCCTGCTGACGGCGTCTGGAAGCTCGGCGCCTCCGGGCTGACGGAATGGACGTCGCCTCCCCTTATGGGGCGGCTCGCTCCCTAAAAGGGGGGACCACCGTCCAGACCCACCCCAATGACTAAAGATCGAATTTGATAGGCACTCCAAGGATGGCTTGGCGAAGTTGGGGCACCCCGGTCTCCGCGCCGCGCTCCGTCTGGCCAGCGGTTGGCCGAGCGAGGCCTATGGTTGGCCGAGTGCGGCCGGTGACAGGCCGCGCGGTGCCTATGACAGACCTGGTGCGGCCGATGTCAGGCCGCGCGGGGCCCATGGCAGGCTGGGTGAGGCCCACCGCAGGCCGCATGCTGCCGATGACAGGCCGAAGGATGCCCATGGCTGACCTTGTGGGGCCGATGACTGGCCTCGTGCTGCCCGGCCACGGCGGAGCGAAGCCGGCCGGCGATCGGCCGGGTCAGCGAGGCGCAGAGGGCGAGGGAGCGGCAGGACGCGAGGAACGGCGCCGGATCGCCCCGCTCCGGCTTCTCGCCCTGATGTCGCGGTATCCTCGAGCTTCCAACGAACCTGCGCAAGGGCAGGAGCAAGGAGACCCATGAGACGCCGGATGCTGTTTCTCGCCGTTACCCTCGCGCTTTTGAGCACGATTTTGACCCACCCCACCGTTCCCGTGAGCTCCTGCGACGAGTGCGCGGAGAGCTGCAACTCGATCCCGATGGCGACGGAGGATTGCCTGCAGCTCTATTGCCCTGAATGCTCCGGCTCCTCCTAGACAAGTGGGGGGCACGGAGTACCTGGACACCGAGTAAAGGCGCGTCATGACGGATCAGCCGATTCTCGACCCGTTGTACCGCGAAGCCGTCGCTGCGATCGACGCCGGGAACGTTCCGGCTCTGGAACGGATGCTGGCCGAGCAGCCCAGGCTGCTCCACGAGCGGCTGGCCGCTCCCGGCGCCTGGCTGATCGACAAGGTGGGCGAGGCCGCCCTCGTCGATTTCTTCTCGCAGCCTTATCTGCTCTGGTTCGTGGCCGAAGACCCGGTCCGCAACGGCCGGTTGCCGGGCAACATCGCGGAGGTGGCCCGCGCGATCATTCAGGCCGCGCGACGCGAGGGGGTGACGAGCCTCCAGGAACAGCTCGATTATTGCCTGCGCCTGGTGTCCTGGTCGTGGATCGCCAGGGAATCCGGGGTGCAAAACGGCCTCATCGACGTGCTGGTCGACGCCGGCGCCTCTCTCTCCGAAACCATCACCCACGACGCGCTCATCAATGGCAACTTCGGCGCCGCCGCGCGCCTCGTCGAGCGGGGGGCCGAGCTGACGCTGGCGACCGCGCTCTGTCTGGAACGTTGGGAGGACGCCGCGCGCCTCGCGGAGACGGCCAGCGGGCGCGACAAGCAGGTCGCGCTGGTCCTCGCCTCGCTCCACGGCAAGGCCGAGGCGCTCACCCGTCTGATCGCCCCGGGGGTG
>DASPJI010000857.1:0-2773 GCA_035628695.1 Thermoanaerobaculia bacterium
TGGAGGCGGCCGGGTCGGTGACCCTCGAGCGGTGCGGGGCTATCCTCGACGAGCGGGCGGCCACTCCGGAGTAGGACATCTTTATCTATATAGGGGCGCCACCTTGCCGGTGGCGTCCCGCTTCTCCTCCGCCCCCCTCCCGAAGAAGAAAACCCCCCTCCTGACCTCCCCCGCTCCCTACCGCCCACCTCCCAGGGGGGAGGCACGACCGCCCGCTGGGCATCTCCCCGGAGGCTTCTCCCCTCGAGGGCCCTCCCGCGAGGCACCCGTACCCTGTACCCCGGAGGCGGAGGGGCTTCCGAGCCCCCCTCCGCCTCCACTTGGGCGAGGCTCCGCTAAAAGAGGCGCGCCATTGGACCCGGCGGCGCCCCTTCAGATTCAGTTTTCAAAGAACCCCAGCAACCAATGGCCCGGCGGCCCCGAGGAGCCTTCGGCCTGCCCTGGAGCGGTACCCACCAGCCCCTGCGGGCCAGCAGCCGGCCCTTGCTCCAGTCCTGCTTGCCCTGGAGGGCAGGTCGGCCGCCCCTGAGGGCATTCAGCATGCGCCACAGGGCCTGTCGGCTGCCCCTGAGGGCGTGGGTGGGCCTCCAGGGGCCTCACCTGAGCCCGTGGGGGCCGGCCCTGGGCGCTCCAGGGCCTCGCACCCACCCCGCGGGGCCCGGGAAGCATAGCGAGTGGAGCCGGTACGAGTCTACAGACTGAAACTGGCATGGACAAGATGGATTCTACAAGATTCTTTGCCTTACCCCTTGACAGCCGGTTCAGACCTGTCTAGAGTCCTCGATGTCGATCGATTCCGGTCCTTCAGAGGCCGGGACGATTATCCGGCGCCAATCCAGGCCCGGAATCTTCAAAGGAGAAGCAGTATGGCAAGCATCAACTCATTGGCGGACGTCTTGTTGGACTGGGAGGGCCTGCTGGCCGCCCTCCTGGAGCATCCGGAGCTCGCGGAGCTCCTCGGAGCCGAACGCGTGGTCCTGGAGAGGGACCTGGCCGAGGTGCGGGCGCTCAAGGCGCGGCAGGAGGCGCAGAGGGCCGGTGCTCAGGAGATGACGCAGCGGATCAAGGAGGTGGTGACCCACGGCAAGGAGGTGGCGATCACCATCCGCGCCGTGGCGAAGGGCAAGCTCGGCTACCGCAACGAGCGGCTGGTCCACTTCAAGGTGGCCCCGGTCCGCAAGCGTCCGCGCAAGCCGGCGGCGGCCAATCCCCCCGCTGGCGAGCCCGCCGCGGAGTAGCACCCTGAGGACGTAGGACCTGATCCGGGGGGCGTGCTCCGGCACGCCCCCCACTTTCAAGAGAGGACACAATCATGGCGAGAACGGGTTTCGAATCCAACCTCAACGACTGGGAGAACCTGCTCAACCAGGTCCGGGAGCTGGCGCACAAGTATCCCTATCTCGAATCCTTCCGGATCGAGTTGGAGGAGGCCGCCGGGAAGGCACGTGCGGCGAAGGCGCAGCAGATGGCGCTCCAGGCCGCCAGCCAGCAGGCGACGCATCAGGTGGCCACCGCCCTGGTACAGGGACGGGACGCGGCGATCCGCATGCGCAGCTATCTGAGAGGCTGTCTGGGGTTCCGCAATGAAGAGTTGGTCCGCTTCGGCGTGGCCCCGATCCGCAAGCGTGGACCGCGCAAAGTCCGTACACAGGTGTAGAGAACGAATCAAGACGGCATAGCAGATCAACGGGCAGGTTCGTCTCTGTTGCTCTTTGACAACTGATGGAAACGTCCGGAGCGCGGCCCCCTGGGAGGAGGAGACCAGGGCCGCCGCGCTCCGGTACGCTCGTGGTCTCTCTTCAGGTGTAGGCTTCGGCCTACGACGGCAGACTCTCACTTGCCAGCACCACCTTGATACCGCTCCACACCAGCCAGTGCTCGTTGAGGCTCTCAGCTCCGTGTCGCATGTAGAAACGCCGGGCGGTTGTATTAGCCGGATCGACGTTCACGCAGACTCGTGGAGCATCCTGTTGCGCGAACCACTCTGCCAGGAGGCGGAGCAACTCCGGGGCGACGCCTTGCGCCCGGTGCTCCAGAGCGACGTAGATCCACTGGATCTCTCCATCGCATCCGTACCGCCGCGTGAGGTGTCCGGCGATATAGCCCACGAGAGAGTCGCCCTCCAGCGCGATGTAGATCACGCGGGGCTTCAGCGCGTGCTGTGGATGGTGCTCGCCCTTCAGGTAGCGTTCCATCCGGTCTTGGGAGGTCCCTCCCTCCCCGCCTCCCCCATCCATCCAGAGGCGGGCCATGGCAGGGATGTCCGATAGGGCAGCCTGTCTGTAGGTCACGAGGGTTCCTCCACCCGCACTGTCCCTGCCGCGCCGTCCATCGTCACGGTCTGGCCGGTCTTCAACGTGCTGACGAGTCCGGGGATGCCGACGATGGTGGGAATCCCCATCTCCCGGGCAACGATGGCCGAATGCGAGAGGATGCTTCCCCGCTCGATCAAAAGGCCGGAGACCGATGGATAGAGCGGCACCCAGCCGGGGTCGGTGCGCTCGGCGACCAGGATCTCGCCGGCGAGGCGCGCGTCTTCGGATGGCGCGCGCAGGACCTTCACCGGTCCGGTGACCACGCCGGGGCAGCAGCCGATGCCGCGCAGGAGGCCGTCCTCCGAAGCCTGGGCTTGCCGCGCGCGCCGGCCCTGGAAACGATTGCGGTGGTAGGGCATCCCCCAGGTTTCGAATCGGTCGGCGGGGAAACGGTCGGTCTCGCGGCGATAGGCGTCGAACTCCTCGCGGCGGAGCGCGGCAAGGCCCCGGAGGCTGGT
>DASPJI010000858.1:0-5019 GCA_035628695.1 Thermoanaerobaculia bacterium
CGCGGCGTGGCTCCCAGCGCCATCCGCACGCCGATCTCGGACGTGCGCTGGGTGACGAAGTAGGCGATCACACCGTAGATGCCCACCGCCGACAGGATCAGGCCGATGGCTCCCAGGAGCGTCAGGAGCAGCGTGTTGAAGCGCGCGGTGGCCAGCGACTCCGCCAGCCGCTGCTCCATGGTCCGCACCTCGTAGAGCGGCACGTTGCGGTCGATGCCCCCGGCGACCCGGCGCAGCGCCGGCACCAGCGCCTCCGGGTCGCCGGCGGTGCGGGCCACGAGGTACATGGAGCGCTGGGTCCAGTCCCAGACCGCCGGCGGCGCCTGCTCCACAGGCAGATAGAACTCGGGGGCCACCCCCTCGGTGATGCCCATCCAGCGGGTGTCCGCGGCGATGCCCACGATGAGCTTCATGTCGGGAGTGTTCTCGTCGGGCCCGGCCTCGCAGCAGCCGACCCGCCGGCCGAGGGCGTCCTGGCCGGGGAAGAGCGCCTCGGCGAGGGACTCGCTGACCACCATCACCTTCTGGCCGCCGCGGCGGTCGCTGGCTTCGAAGCCGCGGCCCCGCAAGATGGGGATGCCCATCGCCTGGAAGTAGCCCGGCGTGACGACGCGGAACTGCGACTGGACGATCTCCTTCGTGTCGACGGGCTTCCCTTCGGCCAGCAGCCCGTTGCTGCTGCCGCCGGGGGACATCGGTACCTGGGAGGAGAGGGCGGCGGCCTGGACGCCGGGGGTCCGCGCCGTCTCCTCCAGGAGGCGGCCGAAGGTGGCGACGACGCGCTCGGGCTCCTGGTAATCGGCGGCGGGTAGGGTGAAGCGGGCGCTGATCACTCCTTCGGGCCGGAACCCGGGCTGGACCCGCTGCAGCTCCAGGGCGGAGCGGATGAGCAGGCCGGCACCGACCAGCAGGAGGACGGCGAGGGCGACCTCGGCGGCGATCAGGGTCGGGCGGAGCCAGTCGCGGCCGGCGCCTGCCGCGCCGCGTCCCCCCTCCTTGAGCGCCGCGCCAGTGGCGCGGGCGGCGCGTAGCGCCGGGGCGAGGCCGAAGACGGCGCTGCTGGCGATCGAGACGGCGAGGGTGAAGGCGAGGACGGTGCCGTCCAGCGTCGTCTGCTCGAGCCGCGGCACCCCCTCGGGGCTCAGGGCCACCAGCGTCCGCACCCCCCACCAGGCGAGCACCAGGCCGATCGCGGCGGAGACCAGGGACAGCACCGCGCTCTCGGTGAGGAGCTGGCGGACGATCCGGCCGCGGCCGGCGCCGAGCGAGGCCCGGATCGCCAGCTCGGGCGCGCGCACCGCTCCCCGCGCCAGCAGCAGGTTGGCGACGTTGCCGCAGGCAATGAGAAGGACGAGCCCCACCGCGCCCAGCAGCACCAGCAGCCGCGTGCCGTAGTCGCCGATGAGCCGCTCCATGAGCGGCTCCACCACCAGGGACCGCTCCGCGTTCTCCTGCGGGCGGAGCCGGCGCAGACTCTCCGACACGGCGGCCATCTCCTGCTCCGCCTGCTGCAAGGTGACGCCGTCGCGCAGCCGCCCCCCCACCGTCAGGTAGTGCTCGTCATAGACCTGCTTGCGCTCGGGGGTGAAGGCGATGGGCACCCAGAGCTCCTCGCTGTCCGCGGTGAAGTCGAAGCGCTCCGGCATCACTCCGATCACCGTGTAGGGCTGGCGGTTCATCCGGATATCCCGTCCGATGAGGGCCGGATCGGCGCCGAACCGCCGCTGCCACAGGCGGTGGCTGAGCACGGCCACCTGCTCGTGTCCGGGCTGGTCCTCGTCCGCTCCGAAGACGCGCCCGAGCTCCGGGCGCACGCCGTAGACATCGAAGAAGGAGGCCGTGACCCGGGCGCCGAGGACCAACTCGGGGCTCTCCCCTTCCGAGAGGCTGAAGCCGGCGTACTGGGCCGCCGCCAGGTGGGAGAAGGAGCGCTGCCGCTCCGCCAGCGCCAGGTAGTTGGGCACCGAGGAGGAGGAGCGCTCGCCGCGCCACTGGCTGGTGATCAGCATCAGCCGCTCCGGCTCGGGGACCGGCAGCGGCCGCAGCACCACGGCGTTCACGGCGGAGAAGATCGCCGTGGTGGCGCCGATGCCGAGGGCCAGCGTCAGCACGGCGATAAGGGTGAAGCCCGGGTTGGCGGCGAGCTGGCGCAGGGCGAACGTCACGTCCTGCCGCAGCTCGCCGAAGTACTCGCGGCGACGCATGTCCATGTCTCTCCTCCGGCCGATCTCACGGCATGTGGCGCGGACGCGCTCGAGGTCACCGAAGCGGCGCAGCGCGGCGTCGCGCGCCGCGGCCGGATCGAGGCCGCGGGCGATGTACTCGCGGGTCCGCATCTCGAGGTGGAACTCCGTTTCTTCGGACACCTCGTCGTCGACGGTCTTCTTCCAGAGCCAGGAGCGGGGCATGGTCGGTCCGGCGTGCCCTCAGGCGGGGAGCAGGACCTTGGAGATGGCGGCGGTGAAGAGCGCCCACTGCTCGGTCTCCACCTGGAGCTGCTGGCGGCCCTTCGGAGTCAGCCGGTAGAACTTGGCGCGGCGGTTCATCTCCGACACCCCCCACTCGGCCTCGATCCACTCCTTGCGCTCCATGCGGTAGAGCGCCGGGTAGAGCGACCCCTCTTCGATCTGCAGCAGCTCGTCGGTCGCCTCCTCGATCCAGCGCGCGATGGCGTAGCCGTGGCGCGGACCGGTGACCAGCGTCTTGAGAATCAGGGCGTCCAGGGTTCCGTGGAGCAGGCTGCTGGCTTGCTGAGGCATCGTCCTTTCCCCTAGTGAGTCTAGGTAAAGGATAGGGAGCGATACCTAGCCTGTCAAGGGGAAGCGGGGCTGGCGAGGGCGGCGGCCAGGCGGGGGAGGACCCGGCCGTGCTCGGCTTCGATGAGGGCGATCTGGCGCAGGCACTCCTCCCGCGTGCCGTCGCGGGAGAGGCCTTCGAGCCCGGCGAAGAGCCGGGCGAGGCGGCGGGCGCCGAGGAAGGCGCTGCTCCCCTTGAGGCCGTGGGCCCGGCAGTGGAGGGCGGCGCGGTCGTCGCGCTCGACGGCGTCGCGGAGCTCGTCGAGGAACGGGCGGCTGCGGAACTGCTCGACCAGCCGGCAGAGGAAGTCCGGCCCCGACTCCCGGCCGAGGCCGCGCAAGGATTCGAGCTGCTCCTCGTCCAGCACCTCGTCCGCCAGCAGGTCCACCGGCACGGCGGGCGGCCCCACCCTCCCCACCTGGGGGCGTCCGGCCTGCGGCTGGCGCCCGCCCAGCCAGCGCTCCAGCTTGCGCCGCAGGACCTCCTCGCGGAAGGGTTTGGTGATGTAATCGTCCATGCCCTGGGCAAGGCACTTGTCGAGGTCCTCCCGCAGGACGTGGGCGGTCAGCGCGACGACGGGGACGCGCCCCGCGGCCCCCGGGAGCTGGCGGATGCGGGCCGTCGCCGCGTAGCCGTCGAGGTGAGGCATCTGGCAGTCCATCAGCACCAGGTCGAACGATCCGCTGGATCCCTGGGCCGATTCCAGGGCCGAGACGGCTTCCAGGCCGTTGCTGACCGCGGTGACCTCGTAGCCCATGGCCTTGAGCTGCTCGGTGATGACGAGCTGGTTGATCGGGTTGTCCTCCGCGGTCAGGACGCGGTACGGGCGGTCGGGCCGGCCGGCCGGGACCTCCGCCGTGACCGGGGGCTCAGCCGGCGGCAGGTGCACGGTGATCCAGAAGGTGGAGCCTTGTCCCTGGGCGCTCTCGAAGCCGATCTCGCCCCCCATCGCCTCGACGATCCGCCGGCTGATGGCGAGGCCGAGCCCGGTGCCGCCGAAGCGCCGGGAGGTCGAGTCGTCGGCCTGCGAGAAGACCTCGAAGAGCTGGCCCTGGGACTCGGCGGGGATGCCGATGCCGGTGTCCTCGACCCGGATGTGGACCCGGCCGGCGCCCATGGTCACGGCGTGGACGCTCACCGAGCCCTCTTCGGTGAACTTGACGGCGTTGCCCACCAGGTTCATCAGCACCTGCCGCAGCCGGGCGGGATCGCCGCACACCCAGGTGGGCAGGGCGTCGCCGGTGGCGAGCTCGAGGGAGGTCCCGCGGGCCGCGGCGGCCAGCCGCAGCAGCTCCACCACCTCGCGCAGCGTCGCCTGGAGGTCGAAGGCCACCTCTTCGAGAGTCAGCTTGCCGGCCTCGATCTTGGAGAAGTCGAGGATGTCGTCGATCACCCGCAGCAGCGACACCGCCGAGGACTGGATGAGCCGGGCGTAGTCCCCCTGGCGCTCGTCGAGGCCGCTCTGGAGCAGCAGGTCCGAGAGGCCGACGATCCCGGCCATGGGGGTGCGGATCTCGTGACTCATGTTGGCCAGGAACTGGGTCTTGGCGCGGCCGGCGCGCTCGGCGGCCTCCTTGGCGAGGCGCAGCTCCTCGGCGCGGCGGCGCTCGGTGACGTCGCGGTTGATGCTGAGGATCGCCCGCCGCCCCTCGTACTCGATGGCCGAGGCGTTGATCTCGAGGAACATGCGGCTGCCGTCCTTGCGGAACTGGACGCTCTCGAAGTTGTAGTAGACCCCCCGCGCCAGCGTGTCGCCGATCTGCCGCTTGCCGCGTTCGACGTCCTCGGAGATGTCGGCGAGGGAGATGCGCAGGAACTCCTCGCGGCTGAAGCCGTAGACCTCGCAGGCGCGGCGGTTGACGGCGAGCACGCGCTCGTCGTCCGGCCGGAAGACGATGATCGCGTCGTGGGCGCATTCGAAGATCTGCCGGTAGTCCTGGCTCGTCCGCTCCAGCTCCCGGTTGCGCTCGGCCACCAGGCGGGTGAGGCCGGCGTGGGAGCCCTCGAGCTCCTGCCGCTCCCGTTCCAGGTCGGAGGCGCGCAGCTCCAGGCGATACCGCGCGGCGAGGCTGTCCCAGCGCTCGTGGTGCTGCTGCCGGGCGACCCAGAACAGGTAGACGGCGGCGATCAGGGCGGCCCAGGGGAGCCAGTGCTCCGGGAAGCGGCCCTGCGACTGCGCCAGCGCCGCGATCGTCGGGATCGCGAGCAGGACGATGAGCCCGC
>DASPJI010000859.1:0-6859 GCA_035628695.1 Thermoanaerobaculia bacterium
GAGCACCACCTCGGCTCCCCAGTCGCGAAGCTCCTGGGTCTTCAAGCCCTCTTTATAGTCCAGGGCGACCACCTGATGGCCCATGTCCAGCAGCCGCCGGACCAGGGCCTTACCGGTGAAACCCGTACCGCCAGTGACCAGGATCTTCATCGAGTCTCCTCGGATTACTTCCGTGGCTTTCCGCCCGGTTCTCCACTCCGGACGGCCCGCAGGACGACCGGGGAGCCCAGCGCCCGGGTGAGCCCCAGGGTCGCGCTCAGCCTCTCCACCGGGCGGGAGAACCCCGCCTTGCCCAGCTTGCGGTGGACCACCATCGGAACGAAAAACTGGCGCCGCTCGGCCGGCTGGCCGAAGCCGTGGCGGGCGAGCTCGGCGGCCACCTCGCCCGGCCGGAAGCAGAGAAAGGTACGGGTGTTGCCCTCGAGCGCCTTCTTCACTTTGAACAGGGCGCCATAGAGCAGATTGAAGCTGCGCAGGTCGGGGTAGTCGAGAATCACGGCGCGCTTCGCCACCCGGGCCAGCTCCGCGAGCAGCTCGCGCCACTGTTCCATATGGGAAAGGAGGCGCAGCGCCACCACCACATCGAAGGAGCGGTCTGGGAACGGCAGCCGCAGCAGGTCGCCGCTCTCGAAGCGGAACGAGCCCGCGGGCAGCAGCCGGTCCAGCCGCTGCCGGCAGACCGGATCGCTGCCGAAGACCGTCACGTCGTGGCCGCGCGCGGCGAGCGGGCCGGCGATCTGGGCATGGCCGCCGCCCACATCCAGTACACGGAGCGGGCGCTGGGTCTGTAGCGGCTGCAGGAGGTCCAGCACCATCTGCGCCTGGACCGCGAGGAAGTAGTCGCCAACGGGCCCCTGGAAACGGCTGGCGTAGCCCTCGGACGAGGTCTCGATGTCGGGCGTCTCGCGCAGGGTCGTGGCCACGTCGAGCTCCAGCGCCAGCATCAGCCCCGTCCCCGGCCGGCGGCCATCAGAGTCTCGGTGTCCTCGCTCGGAGCGGCGGCGCGGCCACCCCGCGGGCGTCCCAGGAGCAGCGAGCGGCAGAGGCGCTCCGCCAGGGCCGCCCGCTCGGGGATCACCCCCCAGTCGGTGCGCCGCAGCAGCAGGTCGTCGAGCTCCACCACGGCCTGGCGCTCGGCGAACCCCGCCAGCCAGGAGCGCGCGGCCCCCCAATCGTCCTCGGCAAGCCGGGCGAAGCCCTCCCACGGCAGCGGCGGATCGGCGGCGGGGCGCCCCGCCGGAGCCAGTGGCGAGAGCCGTGGCAGGCCCGGGAAGAGGGTGGACAGGGCGCGCTCCGCCAGGGCTCGCGCCGTGGTGAGCTTGACGCCGGAGAGGCTCACCAGGCCCGCGGGTCCCCCTTCGCGGCCGTGATCGTGGATCACGGGCCGGGAGCCGGGCACCGCTGATCCCTCGGCCGCCGCCGGCAACCAGCCCCAATGGACCCGCAGCACCTGGCCGCGGTTCGCGCCGAGCGCCGGCAGGGCTGCGTTCAGCTCGCGCAGGAAGCCCTCGACCGCCGCGTCGCCGGGTCCGGACTCCCCCGCCTCGCCGGCGCCTGTCACGTAGGCGGTCCCGGCCAGGATCCTCTCCTTCCAGGGGAGGAGGAACCAGGTCTGCGCCCCGGAGCCCGGAGCGGCCACGGCCAGGGCGGTCCTCCCCCGCAAGATGGCGTCCGCGCGGATGTCCAGGAAGAGGTTGAAGGCGAGGACCGGCTGCGCGAGGGCGGGCAGGTCGCGGTGGAAGCGGTGGGCGACGCGGCGGGCCCAGGGGCCGGCGCAGTTGAGCACCGCGCGGGCTGTGACGTCGAGCCGCTCGCCCGAGGCGCGGTCCAGCGCCCGCACCCCCGCGACGCGCCCCTCCTCCACCCGCAGCTCCGCGGCCTCCACGTAGCTCAAGGCCACGGCGCCGCGGCCGCAGGCCCAGCGCAGCATCTCGATGAGCAGGCGCTGGGAGTTCGGGGCCACGGCGTCGTGCCAGAGAGCCCCGCCGCTGAGGCCCTCCGGGTCCACCGCCGGACAGAGCTCCGCGGTCTCGCGGGCGTCCAGCAGCCGGCCCGGCGCGAGGGCGGGGTCCGGGGCGAGACGGTCGTTCAGCGCCAGCGCCACCCGGAAGGGTGTGCGGCGGCGCAGGCGACCTCCCCGCGGAGGACTGTAGAGAGGCATCAGGCAGGGAAGCGGCTCCACCAGGTCGGGGAAGTGCTCCAGCAGCCAGCGGCGCTCCCCCACCGACTCCCGGAAGCGGCGGAGGTCCAGGCTCTGGAGGTAGCGCAGGCCGCCGTGGACGATGCGCAGGCTGTTCCAGGTGGTGGCGCCGCCGAAGTCGTCGCGCTCGAGGAGCAGGACGGAGAGGCCCCGCCGCGCCGCCTCCAGGGTCGCCGCCACGCCGTGGATCCCGCCCCCCACGACCACCAGGTCATAGGAGGAGGACGCCGCCCGCCGGGGATCCCGGGTCAAGCCGCCGCTCACCGCGCCGCTCCCTGGGAGGAGCCCCGGTGCCCCGGGCGCCCGATAGCACGGAGGGTGGCCTGGTCGCGGCAGAACTGGAGGAGGCCCGAGCGGCGGCCGAACGGGCGCAGCCGCCCGCCGGCGGCGCGCACCCGGCGCACCCGGCGCGCCAGGGATTGCGCCGGCCGGTCCGGGTCGAGCTTGCCGGAGAGCAGGAAGCCATAGGAGCCGGCCCGGTCCGCGTGGGTCTCCAGGGGGAGGGGATCGCTTCCGGGGAGCACCGGGATGCCCCGCTCCTCCGCCGCGCGCAGCAGCCGGGAAGGGAGCGCGCCGGCCGGCCGGCCGGCGTTGTCGCCCAGGTAGAGCTCGGCGTCCGCCGGCAGCTCCCGGATCTGCCGCGCCACCCGCTCGCCGCGGGAGAGCCACCATTTGCCGAAGCCCCAGGGGAGTACGGGGAGCGCGCCGGCGGCGCGGACGCGGTCCAGGGTCTCGCCCAGCGAAAGGCCGTCCGGGACCTCCTCCGCGGTGCAGAGGGCCAGCACCTCCAGCCCCTCGCGGGTGGCGATCTGCCTCCCCGCGATCAGGACCAGCCGGTCGTCCGTGCCGCGCCGGCGCGCCGTCAGGGACTCCGGCTCGGCGGTCGGCTCGAAGGTCCATCCTCCCCACCCGCCGGCAGCGCCGCCGTCACGGAAGCGCTGGAAGAACGAGACGCCCTTCATCTCGGTGAGGAGCAGACAGAACGCCAGGGACCCGCCGAGCCCCAGCGCTCCGGCGCCGCGCTGGAAGTTGCCCAGCGCCGCGTCCAGGAAGACGCCGCTGTCGAAGCAGCCATGGACGTGGACGTGCGCGTCGGTCAGGACGAAACCCTCGGCACGGGAGGGACCCGTCTCGGGACCTCTTTCGGCGGAGGACTGTGGCATCGGTATGGACAAGCGAACGTTTCCCCGCTCGACCGCAAAGGTCGGAGTGCTACGCAGGGGGGCCTATCTGCAAGAAGGGTTCCAGACGGGCCGAGGGCCGCTACCGCCGTTTGAAGATGACCTTGGCCGGGTTGCCCTGGGCGATGGAGTTCTCCGGCAGGGGGTGCGAGACCACCGAGTTCGGGGTGACGATGGTGCCGCTGCCGATGTCGGCGCCGTCGAGGACGACGCAGCCGGAGCCGAGCCAGACGTTGTCGCCGATGCGGATCCCCTTGGGCGAGACCTTCTCCTGCAGGCGGATGGGCACGTCCAGCCGGTCGTAACGGTAGTTGTTGCCGATGATCGACACGTTGGGGCCGATCAGGCAGTCGTTGCCGATCCGCGTCCCGGCGTGGTGCGAACTGATGACGCAGCCGTTCGAGATCTCCACGTTGCTGCCGATCTCCAGAGGCCCCTCGGTGGCCTTGAGCTTGGTGAAGGAGCTGACGATGGATTTCCTGCCGATCTTGAGGTGGGGCGTGATCTCCACCTCCGCCTTGGGGCTGACCATGCAGCCGTACTTGAGATAGGCCCGGAGGGTGGTCACGAACCCGGGCATCAGGAAGCGCCGGATGACGATTCCGAGCTTCATCGGCCCTGGAGGCGTCCCGAGACCAGCCGGCGGATGGTGTCGAAGCGCTCCATCTCGCCGACCTCCTTCATGGTGAACTGGACGCCGAACGCCTCCTCGAGGGCCGAGACCATGCGCAGGTGGTTCATGGAGTCCCAGGAAGGTGCGTCGCCGCGGCCGAAGCCGTCGCCGATGTCCCCGGGCTCCACCTCCAGAATGTCTGCCATGACGTCGCGGATGCGACCGTCGAGCTCCGTCGCTGTATCCATGCGGGCCTTCTCCTCCTGAAATCCGCGATCCGGCAGGAGTGCAAGAAGCGGGCCGGCAAAGAGGGGCGTGCCTGGCGGCACGCCCCCCGAATTGCTACGGTGCTGCGGCTAGGTAGTGGGCTCCTCGGAGCCCGAGGGCGCGTTCGGAGCCGGAGCCGTGAGGATGGGCTGCGCGGGCGCCTTGGGCTTGATGGCGAAAGGTCCCGTACGGCGGACCCGCTTGCGGAACGGCGCCACGCCGAACTGCACGAGCTTTTCGTTGTCATGGCCCAGGTCCGCCTTCACCGCGCCCTGGAGACGGATGATGAGGCCGCGCCCCTTGGCCTTGAAGGCCTTGAGCTCCTGGGTGCTGCGCTGGCGGACGGCCCGGGCGGTGTCCTGGCGGAGCTTGAGCGCCTTGAGCTCCTCCGCGAAGGCCGCCAGGGCGGCGCGGTGGGTTTCGACGGAGGGCAACTCGGCGGCGTGCTCGGTGACCGCCGCCAGCAGCCCCTCCATCTCGGTGATGAAATCGGCGTACGACGATGCGTTAGACATGATTCTGTTTCCTCTTTCTTCTCATGGGTCGGGTTGATGTGTCCCCCGGCACCTAGCCGAGGTCCTTCGCGAAGTCCAACAGGGATTCGGTGAATCCGCCGTGGCGGGCCCGGCTCTCCAGGGTCATGAACACCCGTGGGCCGGAGAGGATGATGTGCGCCCGGTGTCCCGCGCCTTCCGTGGCCGTGTTGACGTAGGCGGTGTAGGCCATGGCGGTCCTGTTGTCCCGGAGGACGCGGACCTTGACCAGGCCCTTGCCGTCGGACGAGATCCTCCACCCCGGCATGGAGAGCAGCTTCTCCTGCACCCTCTCGGCCTTGAGCTTCTCCTCCCGCTGCCGCCGGGAGAGCTTCTCCCCCCGCGGGCGGATCAGCTTCCGGGTGAGGTCGCTCCCCATGGCGTCCGCCTGGAGGGCCTCGGTTTCCGCATCGCTGTTCTTCGGCGTTTCCATACAACGTCTCCTTGTAAGCTCCGGGCCTTCATGGCGCCGGAAAGTTGATTCTCTGGAGGAGCCAGCGTCCAGATCGGCGATCCGACTTCTTACCCCTCTGTCTATGTCTACGGATGAGCCCGCCTGAGCGTCAACCGATTTCGGAGACTTTTTTCGAGAAAATTTTACGATCTTCTCTTTGGGCAGAGCAGTGGCGCGGCGGCGCCTCGAAGGCGCCGAAACGGCGAGGTCAGTCCTGGGGTCCCGCGGGGTCCGGTCAGACGGCGGCCGGCAGGATTCGGCGGGGTGCTGCGGTACTGCGGAAAGCGTGCTTCAGGTCAAGCCCGTTCCGGCCCTGCCTCCAGCCGGTTTGCCCAAATACGGGGGATTTCCCGAACATTTGTTCAGACTTTCAGGCCGCGGGAGGGGGTTCGACCCGGTTCCCGGCCAGGCGCAGGGCCACTCGCAGGGCGAAAGCGGAGCAAGAAGCCCGTTCCGCCAGCGACGAGCCGGCTGCCGAGGCCGCCCAGGCGAGCGTCTCGACGGCCCGCTGGAGGCTCAGGTCGGCGGCGCAGGCGCGGCGCACTTCCCCCAGGCGCTCGACGATCTCGCCGGCACGCCCCAGAGAGGCGAGCAAGCCGGCCAGCTCCACGCCGGCCACGGCCGCCTCGGCCACCAGGCCTTCGGCGAAGAGCTTGGCGAAGATCTGTTCCATCAGGGCCAGGGCCTGCTCGGTCTCCCCGAGGCTCGCCAGCACCCGGCCCTCCAGCCAATAGACGCGCACCTGTTCCAGGTCGGCGCGGATCTGGCCGTAGATCCGGTGGGCTCCTCGCAGAGCCGCGCGGGCGTCGGCGGCCATGTCGATGTCCACCAGCCCCAGCGCCAGGGCCAGGCAGGCCCTCGCCGCCAGGCCGGGCCGCGCGTGGGGGTCCAGCAGCTCCATGGAAAGGAACATCTCCAGCGCTCGCCGGACGGCCCCCTGCTCCGTATAGAGCAGGCCGAGCGGCACCTTGCACCGGGCGGCCTCCTCCGGCAGCCCGGCCTCGTCCAGCACCCGGGCGCCGCGCTGGAACAGGGCGATGGCCTCCTCGGTCCGTCCCTGCTGCCAGCGCAGCAGCGCCAACGTCCGGCAGTAGTCCCCCCGCACCCTCGGCTCCACGAGCCAGGGGACCGCCCGGCGGAGCAGGACGGCGGCGAGCGACTCCTGGCCGGCCAGGCGGCAGAAGCCGGCGGTCAGGATCAGCGCCCGGGCGCGGGCCGCCGCCTTCTGGCCGGCGTCCGGCCATGACAGCCGCCCCGCCAGACCGATGGCGAGGCGGCCGAGCACGACCGCCTCCGCGGGGGCGGCCTCCTGCCGGGCCTCGCCCTCCCGCAGCAGGGCGTTGAGCACGTCGGCGCGGGCGAAGCGCAGGCTCTTGACGGCCCTCTCGCGCTCCTTGGGTGGGAGGGAGCACAGCTCGGTGGCCAGCCGCGCCGCCTCACC
Organism: Thermoanaerobaculia bacterium; assembly: GCA_035628695.1. Taxonomy (GTDB): domain Bacteria; phylum Acidobacteriota; class Thermoanaerobaculia; order Multivoradales; family UBA5704; genus DASPJI01. The sequence goes on from DASPJI010000859.1 coordinate 6,690, forward strand.
GTACCGCCGGCGCTCCTCCTCCAGGTGGACGAGGTTGGCCTCCAGCCGCCGGAACATCGGGTCGTAGTCCGGCACCGGCACGCCCGGAACGCCGTCACCGGCGCGCAGCACGGCGGCGGCGGCCTCGCGGCATTCCGGGCAGGTGAGGAGATGCAGCAGCTCGGCGCCGT
>DASPJI010000860.1:0-3525 GCA_035628695.1 Thermoanaerobaculia bacterium
GCTCTGGCGCTACCGGCACCGCCCGGCGGGGGAGCCGGCGGCCACGGCGCTCCGGCGCACGCTGGAGGAGCTGGCGCGGCCCATCGTCCTGACGTCGCTCACCACCGCCGCCAGCTTCCTCTCGTTCCTCACCTCGCCGATCCGCCCGGTCTGGAGCTTCGGCCTGTTCACCGGCATCGGCGTGCTGTTCTGCATGTTCTGGGCGCTGGTGGCGACGCCGGCGCTCCTGGCGCTGCGGCCCCACGCCATCCCGGCGGTCCCGGAGCGGACCCCGGCCTCTCCGCGCAGCGTGCCGCGCCTCGCCCGGCCCCTGCTCGCGCTGGCGGTCCGGCCGCGTCTCGTGCTGCCGGCCCTCGCCCTGGTCACCGCGGTCCTCGCCCTGGGCATCCCGCGTCTGGTGGTCCAGGACGGCTGGCTCGACAACTTCGCGCCGGACAGCCCGCTGCGCCAAGCCTCCGAGCGGGTCGACCGGCTGTTCGCCGGCACCCACGTGCTGCTCGCGGTGGTGACGTTCGATCCGCCGGCGGACCAGGTGCCGTCCATTCCCGCAGCGAGTGGCCCGCTGCTGTCGGGCCGGGCGGTGGACGCCGTCGGCCGTTTCGAGGCGGGTCTGCGCCAGCGGCCCGAGGTGGGCGGGGTCTTCGGCCTGGCGAGCCATCTCTCCACCACGGCCTTTCTCTGGGGCGCGCGCCTCCCGGAGAGCCGGGAGATCATCGACAACCCCTCGTGGATCTATCTGCACGCGCGCCGCATCGGCAACGTGCGCGGGGAGGCGCGCCGCCGCGAGCTGGTGGACGACGGCTTCCGGCGCACCGTCGTCACCCTGCTGCTCGAAGGGGCCAACTACCGGTCGACCGCCTCGCTGATCGAGGCGGTGCGGAGGCTGGAGACGACGGAGCTCGCGCCGGTGCACGGCCGCGTCCACTTCGCCGGCGACGTCGCCGTGTCGCAGGCGATGATCCCGGCCATCGTCCGCTCGCAGGTGGGGTCGCTCTTCCTGGCCCTGGCCGGGAGCCTGGCGATCGTGGCGCTGATCTTCGGTTCGGTGCGCTACGGCCTCGCCTGCGTCGCGCCGACGGCCTTCGCCGTGGCCTGGACCTTCGGCCTCATGGGATGGCTGGGGATGCCGCTGGGGGTGGCGACCTCGGTCTTCTGTGCCGTGACGCTGGGGATCGGCGTCGACTACGGCATCCACTTCTTCGACCGTCTGCAGGCAGCCCGCGCCGCCGGGGACTCGTGGCCGGGACGGGCGGCGGCCGCCCAGGCCGGGCCCGCCATCCTGGTGGACGCCCTCGCCGTGGCGCTGGGTTTCGGCCTGCTCGCCGTCTCCCAGGTGCCGGCCAACCGCCGGCTCGGCCTGCTCGTCGCCTTCGGGCTGATGAGCGCCAGCCTGCTCACGCTGCTGGGGGCGGGCGCGGTGCTCGAGCTGGCGGACCGGCGGCGGTCCCGCACCGATCCCGAAACCAGGGCCGTGCCCGTCGCGGCGGAGGAGGCCGCCGGATGAGCCGCACCGTGTCGGGCTGCCGCGGCCCGCCCCCATCCCTCGGGAGGGCGGCGGCGTCCCGTAGATCTGTGAAGCTCGTGATTTGAAACGTTTTTCAGGAGAAACCAGAGATGATGTCCAAAGCTTTCGTTCACGTATTGTTCGCCGGAATCCTGCTCGTTACCCTGGCAGCCCTTCCGGCTTCGGCCCAGCCCCACATCCCCAAGGGCGACGATTACTGGGTGACGCCGGCCAACGGTTACACCTTTTTCGAGTTCCCCGCGGGAGAGGTCGAGTCTCTTTGCGGTACCCGGCCGTCGAGTGGCTGGAACCATCGGGTCAAGCTCCGCGGCGTGCCGGCTCCGGGCTCGGACTACGACACCGTGGTGACCCGGCTGGACGACGCCTATTTCGATCCCGCCGGGTGGGCGACGACCCGGATCCAGGTCAGCCAACTCGCCTTCGCCAGCATGAGCCCGCAGAGTACCCCTTGCGGAGAGCTGAACTGGACCGTCGGCCTCTTCGGCGTACAGCCGATCACGTACATGAAGATCCAACGCAGGACCGCGATGGGGGGAATCTTCTACGCCGACATCTCTGTCCGCGTGGAGCTCCAGGCGACGAACGCCAGGACCGGTGCCTACGTCGGGAGCCTGTTCTACACGCGCCAGCTTCCCGATCCGGCCAATGGCACGCCGTGGTCGCTCGGCACTAAGGACGAGTTCCGGGCAGGCATGACCGAGAGCAACAACTGCGTCGACGTGCTGCGCGAGAAGCTCGCGGTGACCGATCCCGAATCCGATCACTACTACTTCATCTCCGACATGATCGCCGCCGGTCAGTGCGAGAAGCGCACCGCCAGCTGAGCCCTCGCCCGCGGGCCGGCCTTCGCCGGCCCGCGTCTTGACAGCCCGCCCGCCGCCACCCTAAAGTCTCCGGCCATGGAACCGCGTGTCGCGATCCCCGTGTCCTGCGAGCTGGTGCGAATGACCATGGTCATGCGCCGGCCGGGCGCTGGGCTTTCCACCGCGGGATCCGCCGACTTCTAATCCGAACAGTCCAGGCGCCCTCCGGCGAGAAAGACCACCGCCCGGCCTCCTCCGGCGGTGAAGCGTCATCTTTCTTTCAACCGGTTTCGCGGCCAACGCCGCGGGAGAACGCCCATGGACCATTCGTTCGATACCCTCGCCCTTCACGCCGGCACCGCGCCGGACCCGGTGACGGGCGCGATCCTGACGCCGATCTATCAGTCCACCACCTTCGTCCAGGAGGGGGTGGGCCGCCACAAGGGGTTCACCTACAGCCGTAGCGGCAACCCGACCGTCGCCGCCCTCGAGCGGCGCCTCGCCGCGCTCGAAGGGGCGGACCACGCCCTCTGCTTCGGGACGGGCCTCGCCGCCACCGCCGCCCTCGCCCTGGCCGAGCTGCGGGCCGGCGACCGAGCGGTCCTCTCGGACGTCCTCTACGGCGGCACCGTCCGCCTCTTCCAGCAGGTGCTCGCCCGCTTTGGGGTGACCGTCGAGCTGGTGGACACCTCGAACCTGGATCTCCTGGAGGCCGCGCTCCGGGTCCCAGCCCGTCTGCTCTTCCTGGAGACACCGGCCAATCCGACGCTGAAGCTCACCGATATCGCGGGCGCCGTCCGGCTGGCGCGCGCGGCGGGGGCCCTGGCGGTGGTGGACAACACCCTGCTCACCCCGGTGCTCCAGCGCCCGCTCGACCTCGGGGCCGACCTCGTCCTCCACTCGACCACCAAGTTCATCGACGGCCACAACGCCACGGTGGGGGGCGCCCTGATCACCCGCGACGCCGCCCTGCACGAGCGCCTGGCCTTCCTGCGCAACGCCACCGGCTCGATCCAGTCGCCGTTCAACGCCTGGCTCACCCTGCAGGGGGTGAAGACGCTGCCGCTCCGCATGGCGCGCCACTCGGAGAACGCGCTGCGCGTCGCCCGGGCGCTGGCCGAGCACCCGCGGTTGACGCGGCTCCTCTATCCGGGGCTCGAGTCGTTCCCGCAGCACGAGCTGGCGCTGCGGCAGATG
>DASPJI010000861.1:0-8954 GCA_035628695.1 Thermoanaerobaculia bacterium
CTTCGGCAGGTTGGCCAGGCGGATCAGCGTCTGGGCGGAGAGGAGGACCCGGCAGGAGGCCTCGGCGACACGGCGGGTCACCGGCTTCTCGGAGACGTCCACCATGTGGGCCTGGCCCTGCGGGTCGAGATGGCTGAAGGAACCTTGCGCGCTCATGAGACATCCTCAGAAGTGGCGGTATGCTAGCACCCGCGGCACCTCCCATCCTCCATGCGGCTCGCGATCGTCGTCCCCACCCTGAATGAAGAAGAGACGCTGCGGCGGACGCTCCCCGCGGCTCTGGCCCTCCTGGAGGCCGGAGACGAGGTGGTGGTCTCCGACGGCGGCAGCCGCGACGGCACGGTCGAGGTGGCCCGCTCGCTGGGGGCGCGCGTGGTGACCGGGCCGCCCGGCCGCGGCGGCCAGCTCAACCGTGGCGCCGCCGCCATCGCCGACAGCACCGCCGCCGGCGTGCTCGTCTTCCTGCACGCCGACACCACCCTGCCGCCGGCCGGAGCGCGGGCCATCCGCGAAGCCGTCGCGGCGGGTGCCGACGGCGGCGCCTTCCTGCTCCGCTTCGACGTCGACCGCCCGCTGCAACGCCTGGGCTCATGGCTGATCAACGCCCGCACCCGGCTGGTACGGGTCCCGCTCGGCGACCAGGCCCAGTTCGTGACGCGGCAGGCTTTCGAAAGATTGGGGGGATTCCAGGAGTGGCCGATCCTGGAGGACCTGGACTTCGCCGTGCGGCTGCGCCGGAGCGGGAAGGCGGTCCTGGTGGAGGACTTCGTGACCACCGGCGCCCGCCGCTTCGTGGAGCAGGGGGCGGTGCGGACGGTGGCCACCAACTGGCTGATCTGGCTGCTGTTCCTGCTCGGCGTCTCGCCGCACCGGCTCGCCCGCCTTTATAAGCACATCCGCTGACCTCGAAGAGCCTCTCCCCGGCCCTGCTCGGCTCCTTCGTGTGCGCTCCCCCTCCCTCCCTGCCACGCTGCCAGTCGCCTGCGCCGGGCCGGGGAGAGGCCCCCCTGAAGCAGCAGAGCCCCGTGGCGTTGTCCCCCCCTCCGCCACAGGGCCCGGACCTCCGGCTCTGACCTGCTGGACCCCTCGGGCTCGCCTCGCTCAGCCGCGGCTGCGCTTCTTCTTGTTGACCGCCTCCTTCAGCTCCTTGCCGGCGCGGAAGCGGACGTTCTTGCTCGCCTTGATGGTGATCGACTCGCCGGTCGCGGGGTTGCGGCCCTTGCGCGCGCCGCGCTCGCCGATCGAGAAGCTGCCGAAACCGGGAACCTTGGCGGTGTCGCCGGCCTTGAGCGCCGCGACGATGGAGTCGAACACCGCTTCGAAGGCGGCCGTGGCCTGCCGGCGGGTGATGCCCTCCACAGAGTCCGCAATGCTATTGACGAGGTCAGTCTTACCAGCCATCTCACTCCTCCTAGAGTTGTTTTTCGGGGCGAAAGTGTCAGCCCAAAACGATATGCCAGCCAAGGGGGGCTGTCAATAACGAAAGGAGCGTCCGGAGCTAGGAAGCACGGGCTTTCTGGAGCACATGGACGGTGAAGCCGTCGTGGTCCCCGCCGGTCGGCATGCGCCAGCCGCCGCGGCCGATCAGACCCTGGGCCATAGCCGGCTCCAGAAGCCCTTCCAGAGGGAGGAGCGAGAGCTCGGGGTGGTCCGCCAGGAAGCTCGCCACCACCTCCTCGTTCTCCTCCGGCTCCAGGGAGCAGGTAATCGCCACCAGGTTGCCGCCAGGGGCAACGAGTGGCGCCGCGCCTTCCATCAGACGCAACGCCTGGCGCGACAGCCGCCCGATCTCGTCCTCGCTGATCCGCCACTTGAGCTCGGGGTGGCGGCGCAGCGTCCCGGTGCCGGTGCACGGCAGGTCGAGGATCACCCGGTCGAAGCGGGGCCCCGGCGCGAACGGCGGCACGCCGGCGTCGGCCACCAGCAGCGGCAGGCCGCGCCGGAGCCGGCCGAGGTTGCCGCGCAGCACCAGGGCGCGGGCGAGCGACACGTCGGCCAGCGCCGGCACGACGCCGGGCTCGTGGGCGACGAGCGAGAAGGTCTTGCCCCCCGGCGCCGCCGCGGCGTCCAGCACCCGCTCACCCGGCCGGGGCGGCGGGATCAGGGCCGCGGCCTGGCTCGCCTCGTCCTGCACGTAGAAGTCCCCGCGGGCGAAGGCGGCGCTGGCGAGCGGATTGCCGCGCCGCACGGTGAGCCCCAGCGACGACAGCGACGCGGGCTCGACCTCCAGCCCCTCGTCGATCAGCGCCTCGGCCAGCAGCTCGCGCCCGCCGCGGTCCCGGAAAGCGAGGAGCTGCATCGGCTTGGGACGGTTGTTGGCGTCGAGCAGCGCCTCGGTGCGCTCCTCGCCGAGGCGCGACAGCCAGCGCGCCACCAGGAAGTCGGGATGGCTCTTCTCGATCCCCAGCCGCCGCACCAGGTCCCGCTCCTCCACCGGCCAGTCCTCCAGCCGCGGCGAGCGGGCGATGCGGCGCAGCACGCCGTTGACGAAGCTGGCGGCGCCGCGATGGCTGAGCTGGTTGGCCTGCTCGACTGCCTCGTGCACCGCGGCGTGCGGCGGGATGCGGTCGAGGAACAGGAGCTGGTAGGTGGCGATGCGCAGCGGCGAGCGCAGCACCGGCTCGATCTGCTCGAAGGGGCGGCTGCTGGCCGTGGTGATCACATGATCCAGCCGGCGCAGCCAGCGCAGGCTCCCGAGGACCAGCTCGCGCAGCAGCCCCTGGTCGCGCTCGTCGAAACGCGTGAGGGCGCTGGCCAGGAACGACTCGGCGGGAGCGAGCGATTGCAGCGTGCGGTCGAGGACCCAGCCGGCGGCCACGCGCACGTTGTCCTGCGGCGTGCGCCGCGTCGTGAGCCGCCGGTTGCGGCCCGTCCCGGTCTGGGACACGGATGCTGCTGGAGGCTGTCGTTTGACCATGTTCCGGCTGGGCCGTTCCGGCCCGCCCCCCGCTCGAGGAACGGATGCTCTAGGAGAAGACCTCGCCCGCCCGCAGGCGCTCCCCGTTGGCGAAGTCGGCGGCCCGCAACGGCTTGCGGCCGGGGCGCTGGAGCTCCTGGATGCCGAGCACCGTGCCGCCGCCGCAGACCACGGCGAGCGCGCCATCGCGCAGGCCGAGGAACGTCCCCTCCCCGCCCACCCCTTCGGGGACGTCAACGGTCTGCAAATCCCTGGCCCGCACCAGCTTGACCGGCTCGCCGCGCAGCTCCGCGGTGAGGCCCGGCCAGGGAGTATAGGCACGCAGGCGGTCCGCGATGCCGCGCGCCGTCCACCGCCAGTCCACCTTGCCGCTGTCGCGGGTGAGGCGCGGCGCGTAGGTGACCCCTTCGTCCCCCTGCGGCCGCGGCACGACGCCGCCGCGCTCGAGCTCGCCGAGGGTGCGCACCACGAGCCGGCCGCCCAGCTCGGCGAGGCGCGGGAAGAGCTCCCCGGCGGTCTCGTCCGGCCCGATCTCCGTCTCTTCCTGCAGGAGGATGGGACCGGTGTCCAGCCCCTCCTCCATGAGCATGGTGGTGACACCCGTCCGCGGCTCGCCCGCGGCGATGGACGCCTGGATGGGGGCGGCGCCGCGCCAGCGCGGCAGGAGCGACGCGTGGAGGTTGATGCAGCCGTGCCGCGGCAGCTCCAGCAGCGCCTTGGGAAAGATCTGGCCGAACGCCACGACGATGGCCACGTCCGGCGCGAGCGCCGCCACCTGCTCCAGGAACTCGGGGTGCCGCACCCGTTCGGGCTGGACGACCTCGAGGCCGTGCTCACGCGCCCATCGCGCCACCGGCGGATCCTGAAGCCCCCGCCCGCGACCCACCGGCCGCGACGGCTGGGTCACCACCCGCAACGGCCGCCGCCCCGCCGCCACCAGGGCCGCGAGGGTCGGCACCGCGAAATCGGGCGTGCCGAAGAAGAGGACCCTGTCGATGGCCGGCATGGCGGCAGATGGTAGCACCGGCGGTGGCCTCTCCGACCGGCGGCCGGCACGGAGCGGGCTCTGATGAGCTGGATGCGATCCGGGGCGCTCGGAAGCGTCCCGGGCCCCGCGGAATCCATCCCGTTGAATCGGACGCGATCCGGAGCGTTCGGGAAGCTTCCGGAACACCTGGAATCCATCCGGTTCAACAGGATGCCATCCGCGGCGTCCGGGAAGATTCGGAAGCTCGCGGAGGAGATCCACGGCGTCTGGACGGCTTCCAGGGCGTCCGGATGAAACCCACAGCGTCTGGGCGAGATCCCGGTCCCCGTCCGCCTCCTCCTTTCCCGGGAAGGCGGAAGAGGGAACCGGGGGAGGGCCCAAAACAAAACGCCCCGCCGGAGAGGCGGGGCGTCGAAGGGGGACCGGAGCCCGACCGGAGGTCAGGGCACCGGGTTGCTGATGACGAAGCGGCGGCCGCCGATGTAGGTCTCGACGCCGGCGTTGTCGACCACCAGGGCTTCGAGGAGGTGCTCGCCGTTGGCGAACTGGCGCGTGTCGAAGGACAGGCTCCAGCCCGGCGCCGGGCTCTGCGGATAGCCCGGGTACTGCTGGCTCACCTGCGGGCGCGCGGCCCCCAGGGTCGCCGTACCCACCGGATGGCTGTCCACCATGATGACGATGTGCTGAATCCCCTCCCAGTCGAGCGCCCAGCCGGAGGCCTGGATCATGCCGTGGTAGAGGTTGCCGATCCGCGGCATGCCCACCTCGCCGAAGGAGTTCTCGTTGGCGCCGAACTCATCACAGGAGAAGGTGACGTGGATCTCGCTGATGTCCTTCACCTGGCCGGCGTGGTCGCTCGACCGGATCGTCAGCACGTGCGAGCCCGGGCGGAACGTGTCGGTGGCGATCAGCAGGCCGACGTCCAGCACGAAGCGGAAACCGCTGTGCGGCGCGTCCTTGACGTTGGGGAACAGGGGCTCCAGGTCGAGCCGGCGCAGGCCGTAGCAGTCCGACAGCCCGCCCTCGGCCGGCGAGAAGCGGCAGTCGCTGCGGCTGTTGGACCAGATCTGCCGGTCGATCATCAGCTCCACGAAGGCGACGCCGGTGTCGTAGTCCTGGACGCCGACGTCCATGGCGTAGCCGCTGACCACGCTGTAGCGCCGCGGGGTGTCCACGAGGCTGCAGGTGCCCCGCATCTCGGCGCCGCGGTTCGGGAACTCGATCTTGCCGAAGGGCGCCAGGTTGTGCTGCACGTTGGTGAACTCGAACCGCCGCCCGGCCAGCGTCACGTACTCGCCCGTCCGGCTCTTGATGCGGGCGCCGACGGTGTGCATGCCGTTCAGGAAGCGGGTCGTATCCAGCTCATAGGCCCAGCCGGCGGCCGCGGCGTCCGGAAAGCCGGGGTAGCGCCGCGTGATCTGCGGCCGGCTGCGGCCATAGGAGGCCTGCCCCACCACCACGCCGTCCACCAGGATGTCGACCCTCTCCACTCCGTCGTCGTCCAGCGCCCAGCCGAAGAGGGGCATCATGCCCGCCCCGGAGTTGCCGCCGCCGACCTTGCCGCCGAACGAGCCGAACGGCGCGGCCGCCCATGCCGGGGTGACCGAGGTCAGGGCCAGCAGGGCTACCGCAGTCACTGCCAAGATGACATTGCGCTTCATCGCTCCTACCTCCACCTCGCAACCCCCCGGTTGCCAGGGAGCGCAGGCTTGTACAGGCGAATCTCTCAAGTAAAGCGTGAACTTTTCCGCAGATTCTAGGGACGGGAGGGAGAAAAGTCAATCATCGACCTTCTTCTATATTCGATCGGGCTCCGGTCCCGCCCGACATTCCCTCGAGGTGGGCCTCCACCAGCCGCGGCAGGGCGCGCAGGTCGTAGCCCCCTTCGAGGATGGCCATCAGCCGGCCGCCGCAGACCTCCTCGGCGAGCTCGCGCAGCCACTCCCCCCACCGCCGGAAGCCCTCCTCGGTGACCCGCATGCCGCCCAGGGGGTCGTCCTGCCAGGCGTCGAAGCCGGCGGAGATCAGCAGCACGTCGGGGGCGAAGCGGCGCAGGCCGGGGAGGACCGTGCCGCGGATGGTCTCCTCGTAGCCCTCGTCGCCGGTGCCCGCGGGGAGAGGGCAGTTGAGCGTCGCCCCCTCGCCGGGGCCGCGGCCGGTCTCGCCGGCGGCGCCGGTCCCCGGATAGAAGGGGAACTGGTGGGTGCTCACATAAAAGATGTCGGCGTGCTCCTCGAACAGGTGCTGGGTGCCGTTGCCGTGGTGGACGTCGAAATCGAAGATGGCGACGCGGGAGGCGCCATGGCGGCGCCGCAGGTGCTCGGCGGCCACCGCCACGTTGTTGAAGAAGCAGAAGCCCATGGCGGTGGAGCGCTCGGCGTGGTGCCCCGGTGGGCGCACGGCGGCGAAGGTGACGTCGCCGCTTCCGGAGCCAGCGGAGCCGGCCGCCCGGTCGGCGGCGGCGAGGGCGACCTCCACCGCCGCCCAGGACGCCTCCCAGGTGCGGTCGGACAGCGGGTTGTCCGCCGAGTCGATGAGGGAGTCGCCGCGCTCCACCGCGCGCTGGAACCGCTCGACGTAGGCCTCCTCGTGGACGGCGAGGACGGCGGCGCGGGCGGCCTCCCGGATCTCCGGCGAGGTGCCGGCGTCCGTCACCGGCCAGCCGCGGCTCCGCAGGTGGCTCACGATGCCGGCCAGGCGCTCCGGGCGCTCGGGATAGCCGGGGGGGGACTGGTGTTCGAGGCAGCGCGGATCGGTGAAGACCTGGATCATGGCGGGGATCATATCCGGCTCACCCCCGGAGCAGCTCGCGGTCCGCCGGCCGGAGGTGGTGCTTGACCCGGTGGACGATGGAGTCGATGGTGCTGGCGGAGAGGCTGCCGCCGAGGGCGCCGGCGATCTCGTGGCTGCGCCAGTCGGCGAAGAAGGCGAGGGCGAGGATCCAGAGGGTGCGCCGGCGGGCCCGCTGGCCGACGTGGCGGCAGCAGCGCGCCAGGAAGAGGCGGCGGCGCTCGCGCAGGAGCAGGATCTGCTCCGGGTCTGGCGAGCGGAGGAGGGTCTTCTCGCTGACGAAGTCCTCGTGCCCGCCCATCTCCATCCGCACGTCCCGGCCGCGCTTGGCCGCCGCCTCCTGCCGCAGGTGGTCGACGACGACGCTCACCGCGATCCGGTCCAGGTAGTTGAGGGCTTCGCGCCCCTCCGGGACCGGCTGCGGCCCCCGGTCCAGCATCCGGCAATAGGCCTCCTGCACCAGCTCCTCCACCTGCTCCGGCCGGGAGCCCCCGCCCATCCGCCACAGCTCCCGGTCGATGCGCCGCCTCAGCTCCCGTCCGTGGCACCGGACGAGCTCCTCCCATTCCGCGCGACCCCCGTCGCGCAAGACAATGCACGTTGCGATCTGTCCCATGGCCCCGCTCCTCGAAGGGAAAAAGGGGAGCGGGAGCGACGATCGAGAGGGACTGGAGAGACGGCGAGCAGCCACGGGCCGGAAGCCCGCACACGGAAGGGTGGACCTTTTTTACCAGTTCGCAACAGCGTCCGCAAGAGGGGGCGGTCCGGGCTACAATCCGGCCGCCCGAGGACCGCTCTATGCTCCGACGCCCCCTCTTCTTGTTGCTACTCGCCTGCGCGGCGTTGACTGCGGGGGCGGCCTGCCGTCCCGGCGGGCCCGAGGAGAAGCCGGCGCAGCCGGAGCGGCCGCGGCTGGCCGGCACGGCCAAGGGGTGGAACGTCCTCTTCATCACGGTCGACACCCTGCGGGCCGACCGGCTGGGGGCGTACGGCTACAAGGAGCGGGCGACCAGCCCGCGCATCGACGAGCTGCTGGGCGGCGGCGTCCGCTTCGAGCAGGCGTCGGCGCAGCGCTCGTCCACCTGGCCGTCGCTGGCGTCGCTCCTCACCGGGCTCTACCCGCAGGCGCACGGGGTGGTGGAGAACGGCTACGGCTTCCCGGACGACCTGCCGACCCTGCCGAAGATCCTCAAGGGCTCCGGCTACCGGACCGGCGCCTTCCTGAGCAACATGTGCCAGGCCAACCACCAGGGGTGGGACTCCTTCGCCTGCTCGGGCGGGCAGGACGGCAAGACGATCCGCCGCGCCCTCGAATGGACGCAGGCTCAAGGCGGCGCCGGCGGCCAAGGAGAAAGCGGCAAGCCTTTCTTCCTCTGGGTCCACCTCTTCGGCGCCCACGGCCCCTACTACAACGGCGGCGACCACGCGGCGCGGGTGCTCGATCCGGGCTACGAGGGTCCGGTGGGCCCCAAGAAGTGGATGCTCAACCGCATCATGTCCGAGAAGGTCGCCCTGGGGCCGCGGGATATCCGGCACCTCGACGCCCTTTACGACGCCGCGGTGATCGGGACCGACCGGCTGACCGCCTCGCTGCTCGACGGCCTGCGCGCCGCCGGCAAGCTCGACAGGACGCTGATCGTCTTCACCGCCGACCACGGCGAGGAGCTGTACGACCACAACGGCTACCTCTACCACTCCTGCTCGGTCTACCAGACCGGCCTGCACGTGCCGCTGGGGATCACGGCGCCGGGGGTCCTCCCCGCCGGGGCGCGGGTGCCGCAGACGGTGGAGATCATCGACGTGCTGCCGACGGTGCTGGGGCTCCTCGCCGTGCAGGCGCCCGCCGAGATGCACGGCCGGTCGCTGGTGCCCTACCTGGAGCGCCCGGGCGAGGGGGGCCGGGGCAAGCCGGCCTTCTCCGAGTACGGATCGACGAAGATCCGCACCGTGGTGCGGGACAACTGGAAGCTGATCCAGAACCCGGACGGCATCGACCCGGTCTGCATCCCCGACGCGCCGCCGGGCCACTATCCGATCGCCGAGGCCGAGCTCTACGACCTGGCGGCCGACCCGATGGAGACGAAGAACCTGGCGGCGGAGCGCCCCGAGGTGGTGGCCGAGCTGTCGCGCCTCATCCAGCGCCGCTTCGCCGGCATCGCCGACCGGGCGAAGGGCCAGGACCTCCCCGAAGAGCTCAGGAAGGAGCTCGAGGCGCTGGGGTACGTGGCGCACTGAGCCTCGCTTGACAGCTCACCGGGC
>DASPJI010000862.1:0-2614 GCA_035628695.1 Thermoanaerobaculia bacterium
CATTCGGCCACGCCTCGGCGGCCATGGCCTGGGACCTGCGCCTGGCAGCCGGCGAGTCGCGGGACATCCACCTGGCGATTCCTCTCCACCCCGGCGCCGAAACGAACACCGATTTCAACGCCCAGCTCGCCGCCGTGGAGCGCGGGTGGCGCGAGAAGCTCGATCGCGTCGAGATCCGGCTGCCCGCCGCGTTCGATCAATGGTCCCGCACCCTGCGGAGCAACGTCGCCTATATCCTGATCAATCGCGACGGGCCGGGCATCCAGCCCGGCTCGCGCTCCTACGAGCGCTCCTGGATCCGCGACGGCGCCCTCACCTCGACGGCGCTGCTGCGGCTGGGGCACGCCGAGGCGGCGCGGGAGTTCCTCGTCTGGTTCGCCGGCCACCAGTTCGACGACGGCAAGGTTCCGTGCTGCGTCGACGCCCGCGGCGCGGACCCGGTGCCCGAGCACGACAGCCATGGCGAGCTTCTCCACCTGATCGCCGAGTACGTCCGCTACACCGGCGACCGCGCCACCGCGACGTCGCTGTGGTCGAACGTGCAGGGGGCGGTCTCGTACATCGACAAGATCCGGAACCAGCGGCGGACGGCGGAGTACCGGACGCCGGAGAAGCTCCCCTATTTCGGGCTCCTCCCCGAATCGATCAGCCACGAGGGGTACTCGGACCGCCCGGTCCACTCCTATTGGGACGACTTCTGGGGCCTGCGCGGCTTGCACGACGCCGTGGAGCTCGCGCGCCTGCTCGGCAAGGACGACGAGGCCCGCCGCTGGACCGCGATCCGCGACGAATTCCGGATCGACCTCCACGCCTCCCTGCGCCGTACGATTGCGCTGCACAAAATCGATTACATCCCGGGCTCCGTCGAAAGGGGGGATTTCGACGCCACCTCGACCAGCATCGGCGTGGCCCCCGGCGGCGAGCTCGCGCGGCTCCCGGAGAAGGAGCTTCGTCAGACCTTCGAGCGCTACTGGCAGGAGGTCCTCGCCCGGAGAGACGGCACGAAGGCATGGGACGCCTATACCCCGTACGAGCTGCGCAACGCCCGCACGATGCTCCGCCTCGGTTGGCCGGAGCGGGCCCGCGAGCTGATCGCCCTGCAGATGGAGGACCGGCGGCCGGCGGCCTGGAACCACTGGGCCGAGGTGGTCGCCCGCAAGCCGCGGGAGGGGCGATTCCTCGGTGACATGCCCCATACCTGGGTGGGCTCCGAGTTCATCCACTCCTTCCTGGACCTCTTCGCCTACACGCGCGAGGAGGACCAGGCGCTGATCCTCGGCGCGGGCGTCCCCGCCGAATGGCTGGAGAGCGGCGACGGGATCTCGGTGCGCAGCCTGCGCACCCCCTGGGGGACCCTCGACTATTCGATGCGGCCCGAGGAGGATGGCGTGCGGGTCCGCATCGGCGGGGGGGTGCAAATTCCACCGGGTGGCGTCATGATCCGCTCGCCCGGTGGTGATGTCACGGTACGCGAGCTGCCGGCGGAGACCGTTCTCCGGCGCTGACCTGACTGTAACGACACGAGAGGCCCAAGAATGACCGACATCCGTTTTCCCGACGGCTTCCTGTGGGGTGCGTCCACCTCGGCCTTCCAGGTGGAGGGCTCGCCCCTGGCCGATGGCGCCGGCCAGAGCATCTGGTATCGCTTCACCCACACGCCCGGCCTGGTGGCCGACGGCGACACCGGCGACGTCGCCTCCGATCACTACAACCGCTGGGAGGACGACGTCCGGCTGATGCGCGAGCTCGGCCTTCAGTCCTATCGCTTCGGCATCGCCTGGCACCGCGTCCTGCCGCAGGGGACCGGCCGGGTCAACGACAAGGGGCTGGACTTCTATCGCCGGCTGGTGGACGGCCTGCTCGCGAACGGCATCCGGCCGATGATCACCCTCTTTCACTGGGACCTGCCCGCGGCGCTGGAAGACCGGGGCGGCTGGCTCAACCCGGATATCGCCTCCTGGTTCGCCGACTACGCCCGGGTCTGCTACCAGGCGCTCGACGACCGGGTGGAGCTGTGGACGACGCTCAACGAGCCCTGGGTGGTGACCGACGGCGGCTATCTGCACGGCGCGCTGGCACCTGGCCACCGCAGCCTCTTCGAGACCCCGATCGCCTCGCACAACCTGTTGCGGGCGCACGCCTCGGCGGTCCAGGCCTACCGTGCCGAGGGCAAGCACCGCGTCGGCATCGTGGTGAACCTCGAGCCCAAGTACCCGGCGTCGGACCGGCCCGAGGACCTCGCCGCCACCGCCCGTGCCGACGCCTACATGAACCGCCAGTATCTCGACCCCATTTTCTTCGGCCGTTATCCCGAAGAGATGCGGGAGATCTTCGGTGAGGCCTGGCCCGATCACCCGGCTGCCGACCTCGGCCACATCCGCCAGTCGGTGGACTTCCTGGGGATCAACTACTACACCCGGCGGGTGACCTGCGACGATCCCGCCGCCAAACCGGTCCGTGCCGGCGGCGTGCGGCAGACCGGGTCCACCCACACCGAAACCCAGTGGGAGGTCTACCCCGCCGGCCTGACCGACACCCTCGTCTGGGTGCGCGATCGCTACGGCGACATCCCCCTCTACGTCACCGAGAACGGCGCCGCCTTCTACGATCCGCC
>DASPJI010000863.1:0-2401 GCA_035628695.1 Thermoanaerobaculia bacterium
CGCCGACCGCCAGATAGGCGGTGAGCCGCTGGTCTCCCGGACGGTCCTCGCGCAGCAGGACCACCGCCTCGGAGACCCCCGGCACTTGGCGCAGGCGCGCCTCGATCTCCCCCAGCTCGATGCGGAAGCCGCGCAGCTTCACCTGGTGGTCGGCACGGCCCGAATACTCGAGCAGGCCGCCGGGCCGGTAGCGGGCCAGGTCGCCGGTCCTGTAGAGCCGCGCGCCCGGCTCGCCGGAGAGCGGGTCCGGCACGAAGCGCTCGGCGGTCAGCTCCGGCCGCCGGAAGTAGCCCCGGGCCACCCCCTCACCGCCGATGCACACCTCGCCGATGGAGCCCAGGGGGACCGGACTGAACCGGCTGTCCAGCAGATAGATGCGGGTGTTGGCGATGGGACGGCCGACGGAGATCGGCCCCTCGGCCTCGACCCGCCAGGCGGTCGACCAGACCGTGGTCTCGGTGGGGCCGTAGAAGTTCCACAGGCCGCGCCCCAGCGGCAGCAGCCGGTCGGCCAGGTCGCGGCTCATCGCCTCGGCGCCGCAGAGGAGCAGCATCTCGGGCCGGCCGGCCCAGCCCGCCTCCAGCATCTGCCGGTAGGTGGCCGGCGTCGCCTGGAGCACGGTCGCGTGGACGGCGTCGAGGGCCCGCGCCAGGAGCACGCCGTCCGCCGCGGTCTCACGGGTGAGGAGCGGCGTCGTGCCGCCGCCCAGCATGGGCAGGTACAGCTCGGGCACCGACAGGTCGAAGGCGATGGTGGTGATCGCCGGCATGGCATCCCCCTCGCCCACGGTGTAGAGCCGCCGCATCGCGCGCACGAAGTTGGCCAGCGTCCGGTGCGGGATCTCGACCCCCTTGGGCCGGCCGGTGGAGCCCGAGGTGTAGATCACGTAGGCCCGGTCCTCGGGATCAGCGCCGGAGGCAATGGGCTCGCCGCTCTCGTCCGCCAGGGGATCGCTCCCCGCGTCGAGGAGGAGCGTCCGGGTGCCCTCCGGCAGGCCGGACAGCAGGTGCTCCTGGGTGAGCACCACCACCGGGCGTGCCTCCTCCAGCATGAAGGCGCGCCGCTCGGCGGGATGGGCGAGGTCCAGGGGCAGATAGGCGGCGCCCGACTTGAGGGTCCCCAGGAGGGTCACCGGCAGCTCGGCCGTGCGCTCCAGGTAGATGCCCACCAGCTCTCCAGGGCCCACGCCAAGCCGGCGGAGGCGGCGGGCCAGGCGGTTCGAGCGCTCGTCGAGACGGGCGTAGTCGAGGCTCCACCCGTCACCTGACCAGGCGACCGCCGCGGGGGTCCGCGCCGCCTGGGCCGCGAACAGCTCGACCACGGTCTCCGGCTCCCCTGCGGAGGTCAATGCCGGGACCCAGGTGTCGTTCCACTCCACCAATACCTGCTGGCGCGCCGCCTCGCTGAACGCTGGCAGCTCGGAGAGACGGGCGCCGGGGTCCTTCACGGCGGCCTCGGTGGTGCAGTACAGGAGGTCCAGCATCCTGCCGGCCGTGGTGGCGTCGAAGACGTCGGCGTTGTACTCCAGCGGGCCGCCGATGGCGTGCTCGAACTCGTACAGGGCGATCATCACGTCGTAGCGCGCGTTGTCGTCCTCGACCTCGAACGGCTGGAGCTGGAGCTCGGACATTTCGCCGGCGAACGCGGTCTGCGCGTCGAGGAGCTGCACCAGGGTCTGCACCAGCGGCTGGCGGCTGAGGTCCCGCTCCGGCTGCATGGCCTCGACCAGCTTGCCGAAGGGGAGCTCCTGGTGGGCATAGGCGCCCAGGGCGACCTTGCGGACCCGGGCGAGCAACTCGCGGAAGGGCGGATCGCCCGACAGATCGATGGGGAACGGGAGCTGGGTGAGGAAGTAGCCGAAGACCGGCTCGATCTCGGGCCGGTTGCGGTTGGCGTTCAAGGTGCCGACCACGATCCGCTCCTGCCCCGAGAGGCGGTGGAACAGCGTCGCGCAGAGGGCCATGACGACCATGAAGCGGGTGGCGCCCTCGCGTTGCGCCAGGGCGCGCAGCTCGTCGGTGAGGCGGCTGTCCATCCTTACCGGTAGCCGGCCGCCCTTCGCCGTGCCGCTCGCCGGCCGCGGCCGGTCCTCCGGCAGGTCGAGGAACCTGGGGAAGCCTTCGAGCTGCTGCTGCCACCAATCGAGGTAGTCTTTGAGCACCTCCCCGGACATCCACTCGCGCTGCCAGGCCGCGAAGTCGGAATACTGGGCGGGGAGCTCCGGCAGCCGCGGCGCGCGGCCGGAGGAGAAGGCGTCATAGAGCACCGCCAGCTCGCGCCAGAAGGTCTGGAAGCTCACCCAGTCGTTGACGATGTGGTGGACCGAGAGCCAGCAGATGTGGGACCGGTCCGCCAGCCGTACCAGCGCCAGCCGCAGCAGCGGTCCCTGCTCCAGGGAGAA
>DASPJI010000864.1:0-5336 GCA_035628695.1 Thermoanaerobaculia bacterium
CGTATAGTGGGGCTCGAAGAGGCGGTCCAGATATCTCTCGGGCAGGTCGAGCCCTTCGACGGAGGCATAGGTGGTGGCCACATGGTCGGGGTTCCTCAGGCACATCATTCCGAGGTAGTCGCCGCGCAAGGGATGGAAGGCGTCCTCAGTGTGCCACCAGAGAGTCTGCTCGCTCCCGGTGCCCACCTGTTCCCCCTCGTGGCCCGGAATCGGAAGGATGTCGTGCACGAGGAAGCCGTCCTGCTGGGTAGCCCAGGCGATCACGTCGCCCAGAATCTGGCCGCAGAGCACGAGCAGAATCTCCTCGCGCAGGGTGACGGACGGGTGGGACCTCTGCTTCCAGTGCGCCGGCGTCCTGCCGATCCGGGCGCCATCTACCTCGTACCCCGACAGGATGCAGATCCCGGAGGCCGGCTCCCGCAGCTTGAAATCGCTCAGGCCGCCGCGGACCCGCCGCGGCAGCTCCTGGGCGTAGATGGTGGCCGAGTTCAGGAGCTCCTCGTCTTCGACGCTGTCGAAGCGCGAGGTCAGCTCGTCCAGAAGGATGTCCATGGCCCGGATGTCGTCGGGCTCGAGCTCGATCTTGGTGCTCATAACGCGTTTCTCCCAAATCTCAACAATTCAAGGGGCACTGAGGACCGCCTCGCGCGGACCGACTTCCAGGAAGTGGCCCAGCCGCTCGAGGCCGGCGGCGAACTGCTCGGCGGGCCCGCCGAAGCCCAGCCGCACGTGTTGGGGATGCCCGAAGCAGTTGCCGGGCACCAGCATCACCCGGTGCTCGCGGGCGAGGCGATGACAGAACTCCTCGACGTCAGGTACCTCGAGGAGACATGGAAAGATGCACGAGCCGCCGCGCGGGCGGGCCCAGGCGACCAGGTCCCTTTGCTCCTCGCACCAGCCCGCCAGCACCTCCAGGTTGTGTCGGCACTGCTCCCGGCGGGGGCCGATGAACCGCTCCGACTCCTCGATGGCACGGCTGGCCAGGGCCTCGACCAGCGGCGAGAGGTGGAGGGTGATGTAGTCGCGGTAGCGGATCATCTCCTCGAGCACCTCGGGGGCGGCCACGCACCAGCCGACCCGCAGGCCCGGCAGGCCGTAGGTCTTGGACAGCGTCCCCATGGAGAGGGCGCGCTCGTAGAGCCCAGTAGGATCGGGAAGCGGTGGCGCGTCATAGGTGATGGCGCCGAAGGCGTTGTCCCAGACGAGGTAAGCCCCTACCCGGGCACAGGCCTCGATCAGGGCCGTCTGCTCCCGCGCGTCGACCGAGGCGCCGGTTGGGTTGTGGGGGAAGTTGAGCACCACCATGCGGGTCGCCGGGGTGATGGCGTCGCAGAGCTCGTCGATGTCCGGCTGGAAGCCCAGCTCGAAACGGAGCGGCACCTTGGTCAGGCGGCAGCCCAGGGCCTGGGCGATGAGAAAGAGCTGGGGATAGCAGGGATCGGTAACCACCACCTCGTCGCCCGGGCGCAGCAGCGCGTTCATCACCAGGAAGTTGGCCTCGCTCGAGCCGTGAGTCGCCATCACCCGTCCGCTGTCGCCGCTCCCCCACTGGTCGGCTATGGCCTGGCGCAGGCGCTCTCCTCCCAGCGTCTGGCTGTCGTGGAAGACGATCCGGTCCAGCTCCTCCCATTCGAGGCCGACCATGCGGCGCAGATCGGCGAGGGAGTAGTCCTCGACCCCACTGCTGCCGAGGTCGTAGTCGACCTCGAAGTAGTACCGTCGCATCCAGTCTTCCAGCAGGGCTAGAGGTACGTCCATGAAGCTCTTCTCCTCAAGTCTCACCACCCGTGGGGTCCGGGGGGTGGTGCGTGTGGGCTCCGGTGGCTGAACCGGCGGCGCCGGCCTCGGCCGTTTCCAGGCAGGTCAGGAGGCGCCGGGCCAGTGTGCCGACGGCCGGCGCCTTCAGGATCGAATAGTGATCGCCGGGCAGGCTGTGCACTTCGACGCCGCCGCCGGCCACCCCTCCCCACCGCCGCTCCTCCTCGAAGGCGGTGGAGTCCTCGGCGAGGAAGAGGTCGACATGCCCGCCGTAGGGACCCGGCCGGTAGGCGCGGCGGGCCCGGATGTTGTGGGCGAAGACGGCGAAGAGGCGGTCGATCGCCGCGCCACCGGTGCCGGCGGCGGGCAGGGCGCCGGCGCGGTGCGCGAACGCCAGGGCGCGCGCCATTCTCTCCTCGTGGCTCAGGCGCCCCAGCTCCTCCAAGGGGACCGGCAGGTCGGCACCGGTTAGGTCACGAACGAAGGCCGCCAGCAGCTCGGCCCCGTCGGCTCCGCTCTCCGGCCCGGCATCGTCCCGCCCGGTGTCGGGCCAGGGGCTGTCGATCAGCGCCAGGAGCCGGACCTCGTCGCCGGCCGCCTCGAGCTGGCGGGCCATCTCGAAGGCGACCACGCCGCCCATCGACCATCCTCCCAGGTGATAGGGGCCGGCCGGCTGCGCGGCGCGGACGGCGTCGACGTAGCAGGCCGCTAGCTCCTCGACGGAGCCGCCGCCGGGGAGGGGCTCGGGCGTCTGCAGGCCGTAGAACGGACGATCGGGACCGAGCCTGCGCGCCAGCTCGACATAGGCGAAGACGTTGCCGCCCGCGGCATGGACGCAGAAGAAGGGGGACAGGGATCCGTCCGGGCGGATTGGCACCAGGGCCGGACGCGTGTGCGGCGCGTCGATCTGGCGGCGCAGCAGGTCGGCGAGCCGCTCGATCGTCGGCGCCTGGAAGATCGACGAGACGGCGAGATCCACCCCCGTCTGGCGCGCCACCCGGTCGAGGAGGCGGATCGCCAGCAACGAGTGGCCGCCAAGGGTGAAGAAGTCGTCGGTGACGCCGACCGAGGGGGTTCCCAGCACCTCTTCCCAGATCCGCACCAGCTCGAGCTCCAGGTCGTCCCGAGGCGGCATGGCGGTCTCGTCCAGTCCGCTGGCCACCCGCTCCGACGGCGTGCCCATGCGAGCCAGAGCACCCCGGTCGACCTTACCGCTGGGGGTCAGGGGGAGGAAGCCGAGGGTGAAGAACTGCGACGGCACCATGTGCTCGGGCAGCGTCTCGAGGAGGAACGAGCGGAGCTCGGCGGCCGAAGGGGGCTCGTCGCCGGCCACCAGGTAGGCGGCCAAGCGCGTCTCCCCAGGAGGCTCTTCGCGCGGCACCACGGCGGCCTCCCAGATGTCCGGATGCTCGCTGAGCGCCGCCTCGATCTCGCCGGGCTCCACCCTGAAGCCGCGCACCTTGACCTGGTGGTCGAGGCGGCCCAGGAACTCCAGGCGACCGTCAGACAGGTGACGGGCGAGATCGCCGGTGCGGTAGAGCCGCTCCCCGGCGCTGCCGGCGAAGGGGTCGGGCACGAAGCGCTCGGCCGTCAGCTCCGGCCGTCCCAGATAGCCTCGGGCGAGGCCGTCGCCACCCAGGCAGAGCTCGCCCGCCACCCCGAGAGGTGACGGCGTCACTCCGCCGCGCTCCAGCAGATGGACCCGGGTGCCCGAGAGGGGCCGGCCGATGGTCACCCTCCCGCCCCGCTCCACCCGCGCGAAGGTCGAGTAGGTCGTGTCCTCCGACGGGCCGTATAGGTTCAGCACCCTCTCGACTCCCGCGTGACGGTAGACCTGCTCCACCAGGGACTGCTTGAGCGCCTCCCCCGCCAGGTTGACCGTCCGCACCGACGGCGGCAGGGTGCCGGCAGCCAGCTCCGCCATGGCCGAGGGGACGGTGTTGATCAGCCGCACCTCGCCCGCCGCGGCCAGCTCCGGCAGCTCCAGGGCGTTGGCCGCCAGCACCACCTTGCCGCCCCAGGAGAGGGGGACGAAGAGCTCGAAGACCGACAGGTCGAAGCTGATAGAGGTGGCCGCCAGGACGCCGTCCAGATCCTCTTCCGGGAACACCTCGCCGGCCCAGCGCACCAGGGCCATGGCGCTGCGGTGCTCGATGCCCACCGCCTTGGGCCGGCCGGTCGAGCCCGACGTGTAGATGAGGTAGGCCAGGTTACCCGGCACCGCCCGAGCCTCCGGGTCGTGAGCCGGCGCGGCGGCGATCTCCGGGCCGTCGCTGTCGAGCCGCACGATCCGGACGCCGGCCCCTACCGGCAGGGAGACGCCGAGCCGCTGCTCGGTCACGAGGACGGACAGGCCGGCGTCCCAGGCCATGAGCCCGAGCCGCTCCACGGGGTAGGCGGGGTCCAGGGCCACATAGGCGCCGCCGGCCTTTAGGACCGCCAGCAGAGTGACCACCATGCCGGCGGAGCGCTCGAGGAGCACGCCGACGCGCGGCTCCGGCCCGACGCCGAGCCGCCGCAGGTGGTGGGCCAGCCGGTTGGCCCGGCGGTTCAGCTCGCCATAGCTCAGCCGCTCCGCCGCCGTCACCAGCGCCGTCTCCTCCGGCACGAGAACGGCCCGGCGCTCGAACGGCTGGTGCAGGCAGAGACCCGGAAGCTCCGGCCGCGAGGTGTCGTTCCACTCCACCAGCAGGGCGTGGCGCTCGGCCCCAGCGAGCTGCGCCACGTCCTCCGGCCGCCGGCCGGGCTCCTCCACCATCCCCTCCACCAGGATCTCCAGGTGGGCCAGCAGCCGGTCGATGGTGACGCCGTCGAAAAGGTCGGTGCTGAATTCGGCGCTCAGCCCCAGGCCGGCCGCTTCCTCTCGGACCTCCAACGTCAGCTCGAACTTGGCCGTGCCGGTCCCCACCGTCAGGGAGCGGCCCTCCTCTCGCGAGCCGCGCGGCCGGCCGGTGCTCGGCAGCGACAGCATCGCCTGGAAAAGAGGCGAGTGCCCGAGGTTGCGCTCCACCCGCAGCTCCTCCACCAGCTTCTCGAACGGCAGGTCCTGGTGCTCGTACGCGGCCAGCGCCATCTCCCGTACCCGGCGCACCAGGTGCTCGAAGTCGGGCCCGTCCGAGAGGTCCACCCGCAGCGGCAGGGTGTTGACGAAGAAGCCGATGAGCCGCTCCACCTCCAGCCGGTTGCGGCCGGCGATGGGGGTACCCAGTACCAGATCGCGCTGCCCCACCCAGCGGCCCAGCAGGGCCCCGGCCGCCGCCAGCAGGTTCATGAACAGCGTCGTTCCCTGCTCGCGCCCGAACCGCCTCAGGCCGGCTTCGAGAGCTGCCGGCAGCCGCCGCCCGCGCCGCGCGCCGCGATGGCTCGCCTGGGCCGGGCGCGGCCGGTCTCCCGGCAGATCCAGCGACGTGGGGGCGCCGGATAGCTGCGCGCGCCAGAAGGCGAGCTGCCGTTCCAGCTCCTCGCCCGCCAGCCAGGCCCGCTGCCAGACGGCGAAATCGGCGTACTGGACCGGCAGCTCGGGCAGCGGCGACGGCAGGCCAGCGCCGAAGGCCGGATAGAGCGCCGTCACCTCGTCC
>DASPJI010000865.1:0-6810 GCA_035628695.1 Thermoanaerobaculia bacterium
CTCCAGAACTTCGTCTACCTGGGGGACTTCGGCGCCATGGTGCGGACGTGGATGAGCGGCGACGGCGCCCTGCTCGGGCCGCAGCTCGGCACCCTGCTCGCCCTGGGGGCGCTCTTCGCGGCGGCGCTGGCGCTGCTGGCCTGGGTCTACGGCGGAGGAGCGCTCCGCCTGCTGCGCGGCGGCGGCCTGGCGGTGCCCTGGGCGTTCCTGCTGGGCGCCCTGGCGTTCGCCATCCCCTGGAACCTGAACGAGGCGGACTTCTACTTCCAGATCACCTTCCCCACGGTGGTGATGATGGCGTCGGCGGCAATGACGGCCATGGTGGTGCCGGTCCGCCAGCGGGTCCTGGAGGCGGCGCTGGTCATCCTGGTCGCGGTCACCGTGCTGGCCGGCTGGGCCATCCCCCGGAAGAGCTATCCCCTCTATCGCTACACCACCGAGCTGCGCGCCGGGCTCGGCGAGCGCGACCTGCTGGTGCACTGGAGCCACTGGGCGGGGGGCCCGTCCCTCCTCTTCATGGACCTGCCGGGGGTGGAGCGGCTCTACCCGGACAAGCTCTTCTACAAGGCGAGCGATCCCGAGGCGGTCTTCCCCCGGCTCGCCGGCACCCTGGACCGCAGGCTCGCCGCGGGCGGTCGCGTCTACCTCTTCCATCTCCTGGACCGTCAGCTCTGGAACGCGCCTTGGCCGCGCCTGCGCCGCCGCGGGCTCGATCCCGAGCGGTGGGAGCGCTTCTTCCACGAGCGCTACACCGTGATCGACCGTGGCCAGGTCGCCGAGATGCCCTGCTGGGAGCTGCGGCCCAAGCCGGGGAGCGCACTTGCCCCGGCACCCGCCCAGCGCATAGGATTGCCGCCCGGCGACACTCAAAGCCGGAACTCCCATGCCCACGACCCGAACGACACGCAAGTCCCGCAAGTCCATCCTCGTCACGGGATCTCTCGGACAGATCGGCGCGGAGCTGGTCAGCTCCCTGCGCCAGCGCTACGGTGAAGAGGCCGTCATCGCCTCCGACATCCGGATGCCGCCCCGTGGCACCGACGGGCCCTTCGAGTTCGTCGACTGTACCAACCTCCGGTCCCTCCAGGAGGTGATCCACCGCCATCACGTGGGGACCATCTACCACCTGGCGGCCCTCCTCTCGGCGATCGCCGAGAGCAAGCCACAGGTGGCCTGGGACATCAACATGGGCGGGCTCTACCGCGTCCTCGAGGTCGCCAGGGAGAACCGCTGCGCCGTCTTTTTCCCGAGCTCCATCGGCGCCTTCGGCCCCGGCACGCCCCAGGACGACACGCCGCAGGACACCGTCCAGCGGCCCACCACCATGTACGGCGTCACCAAAGTCGCCGGCGAGCTGCTGTGCGACTACTACTTCCATCGCTTCGGCGTCGATGCCCGCGGCGTGCGCTTCCCGGGCCTCATCTCCTATGGCGCCCCGCCCGGCGGCGGCACCACCGACTACGCGGTGGAGATCTTCTACGAGGCGATCCGGCACCGGCACTACACCTGCTTCCTGGGGCCCGACACGCGCCTCGACATGATGTACATGCCGGACGCGGTCAAGGCGGTCATCCAGCTCATGGAGGTCGACGCTACGCGCCTGACGCACCGAAACGCCTTCAACGTCACGGCCATGAACTTCACGCCGGAGGAGCTGGCGGCCGAGATCCGCAAGCACATCCCGGATTTCGTGATCGATTATCACGTCGACCCGGTGCGGCAGGCCATCGCCGACTCGTGGCCCAACTCGCTGGACGACAGCGCCGCCCGCAACGAGTGGGGCTGGTCCCCCGATTACGACCTGACGGCCATGGTCCGGGACATGCTCGACAATTTGGGCCGGAAGCTCAAGCGGAGCTGAGCCCAGGAGAACACGCTTCCATGCCACACGAGCGCTTCATCGCGGCCCTTTCCACCGAGCTCGACACCCTGCGCGAGCGGGGGACGCTCAAGGGCGACGAGTCCGTCATCACCCGCGTCCTGCCCGCCGAAGGCGAGCGCGGCCCCCGCTATCTCTTAGACGGGCACGGCGACCGGCCGTTCCTCAAGATGAACTCCAACAACTACCTGGGCATGGCCCTGCGGCGCGAGGTCATCGAAGCCGAGGAGGAGACCACCGCCGCCTTCGGCGCGGGCCCGGGGGCCGTGCGTTTCATCAGCGGCACCTATCGCCAGCACGTCGAGCTCGAGGAGCGCCTCGCCACCTTCCACGGCCGCGAGGCGTCGATGATCTTCAGCTCCGCCTATGCCACCACCCTCGGCGTGCTCGTGCCCCTGATCCACGCCGAGACGGTGGTGATCAGCGACGAGCTCAACCACAACTGCATCATCAACGCGATGCGCCTGTCCCGGCCCAAGGACAAGCAGGTCTACCGTCACCTGGACCTGGCGGAGCTGGACGCCAAGCTCGCCGCTGCGGCCGGCACCTGCCGGCGTGTCATCGTCGTCACCGACGGCGTGTTCAGCATGCGCGGCGACTGGGCGCCGCTGCCGGAGATCCAGGCCGTCATCGACCGCTACGATGAAAAGTTCCCGGAGAACGTCCTGCTGGTAGTGGACGACTCGCACGGCGTCGGCGCCCTGGGGCGGACCGGCCGCGGCACCGAGGAGCTCACCGGCGCCCCGCCGGCCGACATCCTCATCGGCACGCTGGGCAAGGCCTTCGGCGTCAACGGCGGCTACGTCACCGGCCGGCGGCGGCTGATCGAATACCTGCGGGAGACCGCGGCCACCTATATCTACTCGAACCCCATCACCCCCGGTGAGGCCGCCGCGGCGGCGCGGGCGCTCGCCATCCTCGACAGCCCGGAGGGGCTGAAGCTGCTCGATCACCTGCGGGCCATGACCTCCCGCTTCGAGACGGGCATCGTCGGCCTGGGCTACGAGACGATCCCCGGCGAGCACCCGGTGGTGCCGTTGATGGTGCGCGACACGCCGAAGACCAACGCGCTGGTGCGGCACCTCAAGGAGAACGGCATCCTGGCGACCGGCCTCAAGTATCCGGTGGTGCCGCGCGGCGACGAAGAGATCCGCTTCCAGATCTCCGCCGACCACACCCCGTACGACATCGATTTCACCTTGAAGGCACTGGAGAGCTTCCCGGGGCGGGGATAGAGGCGTACAATGGGATTTGTCCGGGGGCCTCTTCGCGGGGGCGCCTGGAGCGCGGCCCGGGGCGAGCGAGCCCTGGACGGCGTGTCGAGCCCTCCAAAACCCGGAGGAGCGGCGGCTCGCTCCAAGGCTGGCGGACCGAGGTCGCGCCGTCCAACGGAGCACCTCGCCGGTTTCGAGATCGAAAGCCAGTTTCGAGTCGAACCGCCGCCCCCCCGGGGCTTACAGTTTCCCTATCGCAACCAGTCTTCGAGCTGGACCCGCTCGTCGGTGCCGGCGTCCCGGTATTTCACGATCACCGGCGTATAGAGGGAGAGGCCCCAGTCCTTGCCGGCCCCCTTGGCGACGGCCCTGGAGCCGGGGACCACCACCGCCCCCTCGGGGACGATCAGCGGCGTGTCGCCGCCGGCGCGGTGCACGGTCTCCCGCACCAGGTCGTAGACCGGCGTCGAGCGGGTGAGGATGGTGCCCGCGGCGAGCACCGCCCGGCGCTTCACCACCGTGCCCTCGTAGACGCCGCAGTTGCCGCCCACCAGCACGTCGTCCTCGACGATCACCGGCAGCGCCCCCACCGGCTCGAGCACGCCGCCGAGCTGCGCCGCCGCCGAGAGGTGCACCCGCTCGCCCACCTGCGCGCAGCTCCCCACCAGGGCGTGCGAGTCGACCAGCGTCCCGTCCCCCACCCAGGCGCCGACGTTGATGTACATCGGCGGCATGCAGATCACCCCCTGGCCGAGGAAGCAGCCGTCGCGGATCGCCGAGCCGCCGGGCACCACCCGCACGCCGGCCGCGGCGTCGAGCGGCCGCGGCGGATAGGTCGACTTGTCGAAGAAGGGGAGGCCGCCCGCCGTCATGTCGACGATGCGCCCCATGCGGAAGCCGACGAGGATCCCCTGCTTGACCCAGGCGTTCACCCGCCATCCCGTCGGCGCGGAGGGATCGGGCTCGGCGGCCCGCACCTCGCCGCGGTTGAGCGCCGCCTTGAAGCGCTCGAAGAGGCCGAGGTGCTCCGGCCCGTACTCGGCGGGCGGAGCACCGAAGAGGCGCTCGATCTCCTCGCGCATCGCGGCGGTGCCCTCAACCGGCAAGAGCGGCCCTCTCCTCGGCGCCCGCCGGGATCAATCCCAGCTCCTGCAGCACGTTCTCGATCTTCTTCCAGCTCTCGGGCCGCGGCGACACCGCCGGCAGCCTGAAGACCGGCTCGAGCTGGCCCATCATCGCCAGCGCCGCCTTGACCGGGCCGGGGTTGGACTCGACGAAGTTGATCTCCATCAGCGCGTGGAGCTGGCGGTGCATCTTCTGGGCCGCCGGGAAGTCCCCTTCCAGGCAGAGCGACACCATCCGCGACATGGCGAAGGGCACCTCGTTCGAGGCCACCGAGATCACCCCGGAGCCGCCGAGGGCGATCAGGGGGAGGGTGATGGCGTCGTCGCCTGACAGCACGGCGAAGTCCTCGGGCACCACCTGGAAGATCTGCGCCATCTGCGAAATGTTGCCTGACGCCTCCTTGACCCCCACCACCGTATCGATCTCCGCCAGCTGCGCCAGAGTCGCCGCGTCGACGTTGACCGCCGTGCGGCCCGGCACGTTGTAGACGATGATCGGCAGCCGGCTCGCCCGCGACACCGCCCGGTAGTGCTCGACCAGGCCCTCCGGCGTCGGCTTGTTGTAGTAGGGGGTGACGACCAGCAGGCCGTCGACGCCCATCCCGTCGAGCGACCGGGCGAGCTCCACGACGCTCCGCGTATCGTTGCCGCCGCAGCCGGCGAGGACCGGGACCTTGCCGGCCGCCTCCTCCCGGGTGATCTCCACCACCCGCAGGTGCTCCTCGCGGGTGAGCGTCGGGTTCTCTCCGGTCGTCCCGCAGGGGACCAGGAAATGGATACCCGCCTCGATCTGGCGGCGCACCAGACGGCGCAGGCACTCCTCGTCCACCGACAGGTCCTGCCGGAACGGAGTGACCAGAGCTGTCCCACAACCTTGAAACATGACGGCCTCCCGTCCGGGGTCATTCCCGGACGATCTCTTCCCAGACCTCGCTGAATTCGTAGAAGCCCCGGCGGCCGAGGATCCAGCGGGCGGCGCGCAGGGCACCGCGGGCGAATCCGGCACGGCTGCGGGCGCTGTGCTCGAGGGTGATGGTATCAGCCTCGGAGTCGAAGCCGATCCGGTGGGTGCCGGGGATGGCGCCGGCGCGGTTGCTGGCCACGTCGACGCGGCGGTCATAGCCCGCCCGCTCCATCACCCGCTGGATCTCCTTGAGCGTCCCCGAGGGGGCGTCCTTCTTGTGGCGATGATGGATCTCGTAGAGCCAGGCGTCATAGCCGTCCTCGCCGGAGAGGAGGCGCGCCGCCGCCTCGGCCAGCCGGTAGAAGACCTGGACGCCGACCGAGAAGTTGGCGCCATGGAGGAGGCCGGAGCCGTGGCGCTCCACGGCGGCGCGCACCCGGGGCAGGTCGTCGTGCCAGCCGGTGGTGCCCACCACCAGGGGGATTCCCAGCGCGGCCAGGCGCTCGGCGTTGGCCGCCACCGCGGCGGCGGTGGAGAAGTCGATCGCCACCTCGGCGCCGCCAAGGTGCTCGGCGTCGATGCTCTTCCCTGCGGCATTTTCAGAGCCGGTCAGCCGCGCCACCACCTCGAAGCCGTGCTCCGGCGCGAGCTGCTCGACGAGGCGGCCCATCTTGCCGTGGCCGACCAGGGCCAAGCGGGTCATCCGATCGCTCCTGGGGGCTCGCCGGCGAACAGCCGTTCATGGAGCAGAGCCACCACCTCGTCCAGCCTCGCCTCCTCCACCAGGCAGCGGACCACCGGACAGGCGGCCCCCTGGGTGATCAGGCGCGGCTCGTACTCCCGGGCCGCCTCCAGCACCCGCGCCACCAGCTCGGGATGGGTGCCCAGGTCCTGCGAGACCAGCGACACGACGCCGGTGCCGGGCGAGACCTCCACCTGCGACGTCCGCCCGAGGTCGGAGCGGATCTCGTTCAGGCGCTCGTTCCGGTCGAGCGCCAGCTCCACCTCTCCGTCGGCGACGCTCAGCACCTGGAGCGCCGGCCGGAAGCGCTCGCACGCGTCGAGCGCCCAGGAGAGGAAGCCGTTGCGCGCCCACGGGCCGTTGGCGGCGACGCGCAGCCGGTGCGCGTTGCCCCGGCAGGTGATGGAGCGGACGCGCGGCGGCCCCTGCGGCGCCCGCGGGCCGATGATGGTCCCCTCGCCCGGCTCGCCATCATGCGGCGAATGCAGCGAGCTGAGGATGCGGATGGGGACGGCGGCGCGGCTCGCCGGGCCGAGGGTCCCGGGGTGGGGCTTCTTGGCCCCGGAGCAGGCCAGCTCCAGCGCCTCGCCGAAGGAGAGGCAGCGCAGGCGGCGCGCGCCCGGCACGACGCGCGGGTCGGCGGTCAGCAGCCCCTCGACGTCGGTCCAGATCTGGATCTCCTCGGCCCCCAGGGCGGCGCCGACGACGGCGGCGGTGAAGTCCGACCCCTCCTTGCCCAGAGTGGTGGTGAGGCCGTCGGCGGTCGATCCCACATAGCCGCCGAGGACCGCCACGGCGCCGCGCTCGACCACCGCCGGCACGGAACCGCGCAGGCGGGCGTCGGTGGGACCGTAGAGCGGCCGGGCGCGGGTGAACTCGGCGTCGGTGACGATCACCCGGCGGCAGTCGACCCATTCGGCGGCGACGCCGTGGTGGGTGAGGGCCGC
>DASPJI010000866.1:0-16429 GCA_035628695.1 Thermoanaerobaculia bacterium
CGTGGCCTCGCGGCACCACGTGGTTGACCAGCCCCATGGCGAGCGCCTCCGCGGCGGCGACCGGCCGGCCGGTGAGGATCAGGTCGAGGGCGCGGCCGAGACCGACGATGCGGGGGAGGCGCTGGGTGCCGCCGTCGATCAGGGGGACTCCGAAGCGGCGCTCGAAGCAGCCGAAGACGGCGGTCTCGTCGGCGATCCGCAGGTCGCACCAGCAGGCCAGCTCCAGGCCGCCGGCGACGCAGTACCCCGCCACCGCCGCGATCGTCGGTTTCCCCACCGCCAGCCGGGTGAACCCCAGCGGCCCCTCCTCCCCCAGCACCTCGCCAGCCAGCGCCTCGACATCCGAGAGGTCCGCGCCGGCGCAGAACACCTCGTCCCCGCCGGTGAGGATGGCGACCCGCGCCTCCTGGTCCGCTTCGAGCTCCAGGAACGCCCGCCGCAACGCGTGGGCGGTGGCGAGGTCCACCGCGTTCCGTACCCGCGGCCGGTGGAGCCGGATGACGCGGACCGGTCCCTCGGCGGTGACGATCAGGGGCTCGGTCATGAGCAGCCTCCCTACCTCCCCGCCCCCTCCCCCTTCACCCGCGTGATCCAGCGGTCGACGTTCATCTCCAGCACCCCCAGAGGGATGGAGCCGCTGCCCAGGACGGCGTCGTGGAAGGCGCGGACGTCGAAGCGGGGGCCCAGCTCCTTCTCGGCGCGGCGGCGCAGCTCCTTGATCTTGAGCTCACCCATCTTGTAGGCCAGAGCCTGGCCGGGCCATGAGATGTAGCGGTCGGTCTCGGTCTCCACCTCGTGCAGCGGGAGCGCGGTGTGCGAGGCCATGTAGTCGAGGGCCTGCTGCCGCGTCCAGCCCATGGCGTGGAGCCCGGTGTCCACCACCAGACGGCAGGCGCGCCACATCTCGTAGGTCAGGCGCCCGAAGTTGCTGTAGGGATCGGTGTAGAAGCCGGCCTCCAGGCCCAGCCACTCCGAGTAGAGCCCCCACCCTTCCCCGAAGGCCGAGATGTAGAGGAAGCGCCGGAACTCCGGCAAGCCCTCGAGCTCGCGGGCGAGGGAGATCTGCAGGTGATGGCCCGGCACCGCCTCGTGCAGCGTCAAGGCCTCCAGGTTGTAGAGCGGCCGGGTCTCCGGCTTGTAGACGTTGACCCAATAGGTGCCCGGCTGGGTCCCCCCCTGGGGCGGCTCGAAGTAGCGCCCCGAGGTGTACTTGGGCGCGATGTGGTCGGGCACCGGCTCCACCGTGTAGGGGAGGCGTGGCAGCCGGCCGAACAGCGCCGGGAGCTTGCCGTCCATGCGCTTGGCGATCCACGCCGCCTGCTTGAGGAGGGCCTCGCCATTCTCCGGGTAGAACCGCCGGTCCGTCCGCAGATGCTGCAGGAAGGCGGCGAAGTCCCCCTGGAATCCGGTTTGGCGGATCACCTCCTTCATCTCCCTGTCGATCCGCTCCACCTCGGCGAGGCCGGTGCGGTGGATCTCCTCCGGCGTCAGGTCGAGCGTGGTGAAGTGACGTATCTGCTGGGCGTAGAAGGCGCGCCCTTCGGGCAGCTCCGAGGCGCCGAGGGTGGTCCGCGCCTTGGGCAGGTACTCCTTCTGATAGAAGTCGAGGAAGGTCCGGTATCCCGGCACCATCGCCTCCGTCACCACCTGCCGCCCCTCCCTCTCCAGCCGCTGCCGCTCGGCAGCCGGGAGCGCCGGAAGGTTCTGGGCGAGATCCCGGAACGGACCGTAGAAGACGCTCTGCTCCGGGTCCTCCACCAGGTGGGCGGAGATGGTGGCGTCGTAACCGTCGAGGACCGCCCGGGGGACCGTCATCCCCCGTCCAAGGCCGACGCGCATGAGCTCGATCTGCTCGTTCATGTACCGTGGCCACTGGCGCAGCCGCCGGATGTAGTTGTCGTAGTCCTTGACGGACCGGAAGGTGGTCTGCGCCGCCAGGAACGCGAAGTCGCTGTGGAACCCGGAGTCGGCGTTGAACGGCATCTGCCAGCCCCCCAGCTCGTAGTCGGCGATCCGGTCCTCCAGCTCGGACTCGAAGATCTCGGCGCTCACCACGTCCTCGGCCGGCAGCTTCGACCGGTCGATCCGCTTGAGCTCCTCCAGGAACCCCTTCCAGAGGCCGTTCCGGCGCTCGAGGTCCGCGCGCCCCATTGCCGGCAGGCGGTCGTCGTAGTCATGACGGCCGACGATGGTGGCGTAGACCGGATTCTCCCGGAGTTGGGTCTCCCACTCGCGGCGGAACAGGTCGTGGAGGCGCGCCGACTCGGCCCCTGGAGAGGTCTGAGCGGCGGTCTGGGCGGCCAGCCCGGAGGCCGCGGCGAGCAGCAGGCAGACGAGGATGGAGGGCAATTTCATGGACGGGGCTCCCAAAAAGACAGAGATATAGGAAAATGCCTCTGAGTTTATCCTGGAGTCAAGGCCTCCCCGTCACCCGGGGGAGCCATGAGGTTCTATCACGGACGCGAGGAGCGGTCCGGGCCGCGGTGTCCGCGGACCGGGTCTGATGGCGTGGAGAGCGGCATGGAGACCGAGTACGACGACGCCGAGGTCCGCCACCGCATCACCGAGTTCCTCGGCGGTCCCTCGCTGGAAGAGGCGAAGTGCGTGTTCCTGGTGGGGTACGGCCCCGCCGGGGAGGCGCACGGCCCGGCGCCGCCGTCGGTCCTGCCGGACTGGCTGGAGCAGGGGCTGGACGTCCGCCGCTCGCTCTGGGACCGCGGCTCGCTTCTCGCCGTCCTGGACATCGGGTACGTCGACTTCGACCGTCCCGCCGAGGCCGGCCTCGACCGGCAGCGCGTCTCCGCCCTCCTGGAGCCGGTGGCGGCGGCCGCCGGTGCGATCCTGGCCGAGCACGGGATCGTGGCACTCCACCTGCGGAGCGGACGGGGCCATCAGCTCGTCTGGCGGATCCGCCGGGGCTCCCGGGCCTTCGCGCGCCTGGCGTCCGCCGGGCAGGTGCCGCCGCGGCTGCGGGAGCTCTATGCCCGGCCGCATCCGCCGTCGGACGAGCCGGTGCCGCGGGAGATGGGGGCCGCCTATGCCGCCCTGGCCCTGGTGATGGAGCTGGTGGCCCACCGCATCAAGAGGAAGGCGGCGCCGCTCTGCACCGTGCCGGTGGAGATCACGAATCTGGCGGTGGGACCGGGGGAGCGTGGCCGGGAGATGATCTCCATCGATCTGTCAGGGTACGCCGATCCGCTGAGCGCCCGGACGTTGCGGGTGCCCTTCACCGGCCTCGACGGTGCCCCGGAGCCGGCGGCGGGAACCTGCTGCCTGATCCCGGACGCCGCGGAGGGCATGGAGCGGCTGGTGGACTACTACCGCGCCTCGGCGCTGTCGCAGTTCCACACCTGGTTCTACTCCCAGGAGCCGGCGCCGCCCCCTGAGCTGGATGAGACGAGCGCCCTGCTGGAGCTGGAGCGCCTCCCGCCGTGCGCCCGCACCATCCTCTCCTGCCCGGGGGGGCTGCTGAGCGCCTCGAGCGGTGTCGAGCGCGTGACCCGGGTGCTCCTCTCCTTCGGCTGGCACCCCCGGCACATCGCCGGCCTGGTCCGCTCGCGCTACGAAAGGACCGGCCCCTGGGGGGAGGGCTGGAACGCCCGCGACCCGGGCAGCCTCGCCGACTTCTACGTCCGGCTCTTCTCCGGCCTCTTCTTCGTGGGAACCGACGACTTGGTGAGCTTCAACTGCCAATCCGCCCGTGAATCGGGCTTCTGCTTCCACCCGGTATGCTCCTGCAACCTCCTGGACTACCGGGGCCCGCTGCTGGAGAGGAGGGCTCACGGGCGCCTCGCCCGCAGGCCACTGGACCGGGTGGTGGGAGGGGAGGAATAGGGCCGAGGCGCACTACGGCTTCCGCGCCGAGCGCTCCCAGGGAAAGAAGTCCCCCACCGCGAGCGAGACGTCCGGGCGTGCCAGGGGAGAGACCGACTCCCCCGGGCGGAGGACGGTCCGCGAACGGTAGACGCCTTCGGCGGGATCGCGATAGGCCTCCAGCACCGTCCGCTTCAGGTTGAGCAGCCAGGCCTCGGGGACGCCGGCCCGGGCATAGAGGGGGATCTTCAGCCGCCGGTCGCGGAGGAGCGACGAGTCGGCTACTTCCACGACCAGCACCGCCGTCGTCGGATGGGCGAACAGGTAATCCTCGGCGCTGCCAGGCACCACCGCCAGATCGGGCTCGGGCTCGGAGTCCTCCCCGAGAACGAGCGGCGACTGGTTCCGAACGATGACGCCCTCGGTGAAGACCGCCCGCAGGCGCTCATGCAGCATGTACACACTCGTACTATGGAAGCTGCTCTGCGGCGTCGTGTCGTAGACGATGCCCTCGATGAGCTCGACCCTGGCGTCCGGCGGGAAGAACCCCTTGGCGGCCATGCGCTCGTACTCTTCCCGCGTCCAGCGATGGATCTCGGCGGATGCGACGACCATGAGACGAATACCTCCTGAAGACTATCACAAGCCCGGGAAACGCGACCGGACCCGCGTGCTCGCCGATCTTACCGCACGAGCCAAGGGCTGGAGCGCGTCATCTCCCCGGTCATCCGGAAAGACACCGCACCCGCCCCGCCGGCAACCGGCGCCGCCCGCCTCTACTCCATCTCGGCGAGCTCGCAGAGGTACAGGGCGTTGCCGTCAGGATCACCGAAGAAGGCGAAGCGGACAGGCGCCTGTTCCTTGCCCTGGATGGGGCCGCGGAAGCTGACGCCGCGATGCTTCAGCTTGTCGACGACCTCCTCCAGCGGTTGGGTGACGTTGAAGCCGATCGACATGGAGCCGGACCCGGCCGCCCGGTCTCCGTTGCCGTTGGCGGGCTGGAGCCCGAGGACCAGGCCGTCCCCGGCATCGATGGACGCCCAGTCGTCGTCCTCCCGTTCGAGGAGCTTCAGACCGAGCGTCCGGGTATAGAAGGTGACCGCGCGTTCCATGTCGCTGACGTAGATCGTCGGCGTCCCACCCTGGATCATGGACATCTCCTTGAGCTGGCCCATACACCAGGGGACCGGACGTCCTTGGCCGGTCCCCCTTTACAAAACAAGTGCTAGTTCTCCAACGAAGCGCTCCCGGCCTAGCCGGTGTCCCACCGCTTGAGGATCATGTTGATCTCGTCGCGGTGCGTGCTCTCGTCGCGGATCAGATCATCGAACTCGACCGCGAGGCCGTAGTGGCCGAGCTGCTCGGCCTGCTTCCGCCGTTTGACGTAGCGCTCGATCGTCTCGATCTCGTCCTCCAGGGAGTTGCGGAGCATCTCGCGGGAATCCCTGGCCGGTTTGACCGGCGCCGGCGTCCCGGTGGGCGTGCCGCCCAGGGCGACGATCTTGTCCGCCAGGATCTGGGCGTGGCCCAGCTCGTCCGGAATCTCCTGCTCGAAGAACTGCCGCAACTCCATGCGCCACTGGCCCTGCACCTGGCTGGCATAGGTCCGGTACTGGATCACCGCCGCGTACTCGTGGGCCAGATCGATGTTGAGTCCTTCGAGGAACTCCTCCTGGGTGATCCCGCCGCCGTCGCCGTCCCCCGTCTCGCGAGGTCCGGTCCTCACCTCGGGCGCCGCCGTCCCCTTCCTCGCCGTCTTCTTACCCAAGAGACCTTCACTCTTCGCCATACGAACGTGCCTCCTTTCACTCGGGATCTTGATATGCAAAATCCGCCCCCACCGACTTCCGGGACGCCCCGGGCCTCCCGGCGCCAGCTTACACCCGTGCTAGGCTAGGGCGCTCTATGAGAACGATCCGTATCGGCAACGGCCAGGGCTTCTGGGGAGACAACGTGGACGCGCCGGTGGAGCTGCTGCGCGGCGGTCCCATCGACTACATCGGCATGGACTACCTCGCCGAGGTGACCCTGTCGATCATGATGCGCCAGAAGCTCAAGGACCCGCGGCTGGGCTATGCCACCGACTTCATCGGCTTCATCCGCCGCGTGCTCCCCGAGGCGCTGGAGAGGAACATCCGCATCCTCTCGAACGCCGGCGGCCTCAACCCGCGGGCCTGCCGCGCCAGGATCCTCGACGTCGCCCGCGAGCTCGGCCTCACCGGCCTGCGCGTCGGCGTCGTCGAAGGAGACGACCTCCTGCCGCGGCTCAAGAGCCTCATCGCCAAAGGCCACGCGTTGAAAAACATGGACACCGGCGAGCCCGTCGGACCCCTGGTCGACAAAGTGATGAACGCCAACGCCTACCTGGGGGCCTGGCCGGTGGTCGAGGCCCTGAAGAAAGGCGCGCACATCGTCCTCTGCGGCCGGATCACCGACACGGCCCTGGCGCTGGCGCCGATGATCCACGAGTTCGGGTGGCAGCGCGAGGACTGGGACCGCATGGCCGCCGGCACCATCGCCGGCCACATCATCGAGTGCGGCGCCCAGTGCACCGGCGGCAACTTCTCGCGCTGGTGGGAGGTGCCGGACCTCTGGAACGTCGGCTATCCGATTATCGAGGGGCGCGAGGACGGTACCTTCGTCGTCACCAAGCAGGAAGGGACCGGCGGCATGGTCACCATCGACACCGTGGCCGAGCAGCTCTGCTACGAGATGGGCGACCCGGGCGGCTACATCACGCCGGACGTGACCGCCGACTTCACCTCCATCCGCCTGCGCCAGGACGGCAAGGACCGCGTGGAGGTCTCCGGCATCCAGGGACAACCCAGCACGCCGTTCCTCAAGGTCTCGGCCTCCTACCTCGCCGGCTTCAAGGCGAGCGGCCAGATCACCCTCTCCGGCCCACGGGCTGTCGACAAGGCGCGGCTCGCCGCCGAGGTCGTCTGGAAGCGGCTGGAGCGCGCCGGCGTCACCTTCGACGAGGAGCACCGGTCGGAGGAGATCCTCGGCACCGGCGCCTGCCTGCCCGGCATCTTCCAGACGCCGGACGAGCTGCCCGAGGTGGTGCTGCGGCTGGGCGTGCGCGATCCCGACCCCATCAAGGTGGAGCGCTTCGGCAAGGAGATCGCGCCGCTGGTCACCGCCGGCCCGCCGGGGGTCACCGGCTTCGCCGGCGGCCGCCCCAAGCCGCAGGAGATCGTGGCCTACTGGCCGGCCCTCCTTCCCCGCGAGGAGGTGGAGAGCCGCATCGAGGTCACCGTGGAGGAGGTGTGAGCGCCGCCTCACCGGAGATCCAGCCGGCCGAGCGCGAGCTCCTGGTCCGCTGGTACGCCGGCCTCTTGGGCGGGCTCCTGCCGATCCTCCTCCTCGGCTTTCTCTACAGCGCGCTGGCCGACCGGCTCGAGTTCGTCGGCTGGGCCCTGGGTCTCGGCGTGGTCTGGGTGATCGCCCTGCGCCACGGCCTGGGCGCCGGCTGGCCGCGCCCCCGTCTCTGGGGGACGCTGGCGCTGCTCCTGGCGCTGGGGCTCGGCGGCTTCTCGGCCATCGAGCGCCGGCATCACGAGATCCTGGACCTGGGCTTCCGCGCCGTCTTCCCGAACGCCTATCATCCCGTCGCCACCCGCCCCGGCACGGCCGCGGCCCTCGCGGGCCTCCTGGCCTTGACCGGAGGCGCGGCGCTGGCGATCCACGGAATCCGTCAGAGGAGAGCACGATGAAGGTGAAGCTGGACCGGGTGGCCCATGCCCGCTCGGGCGACAAGGGGGACGCGAGCAACGTCGGCCTGATCGCTGCCAACGAGCGCCTCTACGAGGTGATCCGCGAGCAGGCGACGGCCGAGCGGGTCAAGGAGCACTTCCGGGACGTCTGCCGCGGCCCGGTGGACCGCTACGAGCTGCCGAACATCCTGGCGCTGAACTTCATCCTCCACGATTCGCTGGGCGGCGGCGGCACCGAGAGCCTCAAGAACGACGCCCAAGGGAAGACCCACGCCCAGGGGCTCCTGCAGATGGAGGTCGAGGTTCCGGACGAGCTATTGGAGGGGCGGCCGTGAGCGGCCTCGCGGACCTGCGCTTCGAGCGGCTCGGCGTGCGCTGGGACGGCGACCTGATCTGGGTGACGCTCAGCGATCCGGAGCGGGCCAACGCCCTGTCGCCGGCGATGATCGTCGAGCTGACCGAGCTCTATCGCCGCAATCTGCGGGAGGAGGGGATCCGGGCGGTGCTGCTGGCGGGTGCCGGCAAGAACTTCTCGGCCGGGGCGGACCTCGAGCACCTGCGCTCGCTGCGCGACGCGGGCGAGGAGGAGAACCTCCGCGATTCGATGCGCCTCAAGAACCTGTTCGACGCGGTGCTGCGCCAGGACGCCTTGACCATCGCCCTGGTGCACGGGGCCTGCGTCGCCGGCGGCTGCGGCCTCGCCACGGCGCACGACTTCGTGGTCGCCGCCGAGGACGCCCGCTTCCTCTACAGCGAGGTGCGGATCGGCTTCGTGGCGGCGCTGGTCGCCACCTACCTGCCCCTGCGCCTGCGCGGCTCGGACATCCGCGAGCTGCTCCTCTTCCCGCGCTTCATCGACGCCCCCCGGGCGCTGGAGATCGGCCTCGCCAACCGCGTCGTCCCCGCCGCCGACCTGACGGCGGTGGGCGAGGCGCTGGCGGCGGAGATCCTGGAGACGGGCAGCTCCGAGTCGATCGCCCGCACCAAGAAGCTGCTGCTGGACGTCCTCGGCAAGCCGCTGCCGGAAGCGCTCGACCACGCCGCGCGGGTCAACGCCGCCTCCCGGGCCACGGCCGACTGCAAGCACGGCATCGCCACCTTCCTCGAGACCAAGAAGCCGCCCGTCTGGAGAGAGAAGCGACCGGGGACCAGCGAGCCGTCATGAGCCGCCTGATCCTCTTCGACATCGACGGCACCCTGGTCGACTGCGGCCCGCAGGTCCGGCCGCTCTTCGCCTCCGCGCTGGAGGAGGTCTTCGGAGAGACCGGGGACATCCACGGCTACAGCTTCGCCGGCCGGACCGATCCTCGCATCGTCCTGGACCTTCTGACAGGTGCCGGGATGTCCGAGAAGGAAGTGCGCTCCCGGCTCCCCTGGATGCGCGAGGTCTATCTCGCGAAGCTGGAAAGGGCCCTGGCGCGGGAGGGGATGCGCCTGCTCCCCGGGGTGCAGGAGATGCTGGAGAGCCTGGAGGCGCGGGACGACGTGGTCCTGGCGCTCCTGACGGGCAATTGGGAGCCCGGCGCCCGCACCAAGCTGTCGCGCTTCGACCTCAACCGCTACTTCGCCTTCGGAGCCTTCGGCTGCGACGCCGCCGACCGCGACCACCTCCCCCCGGTGGCCCTCGACCGCGCCGAGCAATGGACCGGCCGCCGCTTCACCCCCGAAGAGACGCTGATCATCGGTGACAGCATCCACGACGTCTCCTGCGGCCGCGCCCACGGCATCCCCGTTCTCGCCGTCGCCACCGGCCACACCCCCGCCCAGGCCCTCCATGACGCGGGAGCCGATTGGGTCATCCCGGATCTGCGGGTGGCGGCGGAGTCGGTGGAGTGGTTGGAGGCGGTGGCGGGGAGGGGGTAGGGATCACAGGTGCCTCCGGAACCACCGCTGAGTAGCATTCATCGCCTGGATGAGCTCCCGCGTGGGGCCGGCGAACGGATGCCGAGCCCCAAAAGTATGGTTCCCCCTAGGAACGAGTAACAGCTCATGCGGCCCTTGTGCCGCCGCGTCGAGCCGGCGCGCCTCGTCGGCGGCCACGCTCTCGTCCTCCTCTCCATGAACGATGAGCCACGGCGCCCGGACCTCGGCCGCCGCGGCGAGGATGTTCAGTTCCTGCCCCCGCGTCTCGATCTCGTCCAGCAGGGCCACCCCCATGGCGAGTTGCTGGCCGGTGCGGGCGTTGACTACGGGGATCTCGCCGTCGCGACGCCAGACTTCCTTCTGCTCCAGGGTGTAGCGGTCGAAGCTGGAGACCGCCGCCCAGGTGACCACGGCCCGTAGCCGCTCCCGCCAGGGGGACCGCGATGCCAGGAGGACGGCGTTGCCCCCGCCGCGGCTGTGCCCGAAGATCCCGATCCGCGAGCGGTCCACCCATCCGGGGGCAATGGCCTCCCCCGCCGCCTCCAGCACCGCCAGGAAATCCGCCACCTCCCGGCCGTGGGTGTTCGCCCGGAACCCCTCGGGATCGCCCACCAGGTCCTCCCCCTGCCGCATCCCCGATCCCGACACGTTGAACCGGACGGCCACGAAGCCGCGCTCCGCCAGCAGGGTCCCGAGGTAGGGGAAGAACCCCCACTCCATGAACCCCTTGAACCCATGGCAGATCACCACCGCCGGCCGCGGCTCGGGTGGTCCGTCCGGGAGATCGGCGAAGCCGTGGAGGGTGGCGCCGGAGGGAGTGTCGAGGGTGAAGGGGGTGGTGGTCATGGGGAGGCGCCTCAGCTCTGCGCGCCGACCTTCTCCCGTTCTCGTCCCGGCTTCAGGCTATTCTCGATGTAGTCTCTCTCTTGCTCGAAACTCATCCCCTGAATCTCTCGACTGATCTCCTCCCGAATCTCTCGCATCGCCTTGACGGCGTCAAACTTCTTCTCAGTCTTCATCAGGCGCTACCTCTCGGGGTGTCCGGATCTCCAGCAGGGGGTATCCGAGACGCAGATTGACAGAGTTGTACCCATGGATTCTGTTGATGTTCACGATGTGCTTGAAATTCCAGCTCACCAGGACGTCGACACGATTGATCGTTGCTGTGGCGATGTGCTGCGCATCGAGGAGGCTTCCTGCCCCTATGACCTTGGCGGCAGGGTACTTCACGGCCGGTCGCGAAACGTTCGAACAGCCGCGAAGAAAAAAGCGAGAACTCTTCGTCAAGGCAGCCGCCGATAACTGAGGTATCAGTGTAG
Organism: Thermoanaerobaculia bacterium; assembly: GCA_035628695.1. Lineage (GTDB taxonomy): Bacteria > Acidobacteriota > Thermoanaerobaculia > Multivoradales > UBA5704 > DASPJI01. The sequence goes on from DASPJI010000866.1 coordinate 10,712, forward strand.
ATTCTTCGCTTCATCGCCGTCCCCGTCGCCAGCCACCTCGTCATTCTCGACCCTCTTCGAACACCGCGCAACCCTGCGGACCCCTTCCGCCCTCTTGACACCCCTCCCACCTCGCACTACAGTACATCCGTCGTAACCACAGCATAGCAGCCTGTCAGGAGAGGAGGTGGTAGCGGAGGCAGGAGAGACGATAGCATCCCCCGCGGGAAGTTGAAGCGAGGCGGCCGGCGCGTGGCCGACCGCCAAGACAAGACCTGGTAGCGGCCCGGAGTGAGTTGGTGCCTCACCCCGAGCCTGACCACGAAAGGAGTTGGTCTCCATGCGCAGTCCCATTGAGGGTAACACCCCTCGTGTACCCAACAGCGTGCCCGAGCAGCAGTCCTCCAACGCGTTTTCCAAATCCTTCCTCCAGGCCGACCTCGACCTGAACGAGCCCGCCGCGATCGACGATCCGGAGGGCGAGGGCCCCTGGCTCGTGCTTCCGGCGTCTCCTGACGGTTGGCCCGAGCCGTGGGAGGAGGTCCACGGGATGTGGCCTCTGGGCGAGCGGCCGGAGCGGGGCGATCCGCCGGCGTTCCTGTCGTCCGGGCGGTCTGTCGCCCTCTGCGCCTCCATTGCCCGGCCGGTCGCCGGGCGCGATCCCCTCTATGGGCTCGGACAGGAGAAGTGGCGCGGCGGCTTCCCGCTGCTCCGGCAGGGGCGGCCCGAGGCGTGGATGGGCAGCTTCTTCCCCGAGTGGGCGCTGATCACCAGCGCTCTCCTCAGCCTCGGACAGCGGCCCGAGGCCGTCGCCGTCTACCTCGAGGCCCTCGGCCCCTCCTGCCGGCGGCGGATCGGGGCCATCCTCTACGAGCGTCTCCTCGGCGCCCGCCGCTGAACCGTCCTTAATCCTGATCGGGAGGCGGAGGAGCATTCCTCCGCCTTCCTCCTCTTCGGCCACTCCTCGTGGGGCAGCCACTGCCCCAATAGAAATGAACGTCATTCCTTGTGGGGCAATGGCTGCCCCGGCAGGAATCGTCACCATTCCTCCTGGGGCAGCGGCTGCCCCAGGAGGAACGATGGTCATTCCTGATGGGGCAGCGATTGCCCCACAAGGAATGGTCGCCGGTTCTCGTGGGGCAACGATTGCCCCGACAGGAATGGTGGTCATTCCTCGTGGGGCAGCGGCTGCCCCTTCAGGGATGGTCGTCGGGGAAGGGAGGATGGAGATAGGGGCCTGCTAGACTCCCCCTATGGCCAGCACCCCCACGACCTCCGCCCCCTCCCTCGCCCTCGCCTCGCTCCATGAGCGCCTGGGGGCGACGCTCACGCCTCTAGACGGCAACGGTAGCCTGGTGCCGGCGCGCTATGGCTCCACTGAGGAAGAGTACCGGGCGCTCCGCGAGGGGTGCGGCGTGGCCGACCTCTCCTGGCGCGGGCTCCTCGAGGTCACGGGCAAGGACCGCCAGCGGTTCCTCAACGCCTACGTCACGTGTGACGTCAAGGCCATCGCTCCCGGACAGGGGGCCTACGGCTTCTTCACCAATCCCCAGGGCCGCATCCTCTCCGACCTCGTGCTCGCCGCGCTGGAGGACCGCTTCTGGATGCTGGTGGGCCCGGGACAAGAAGAAGGCCTCGCGGGCCATCTCCAGAAGTACATCCTGGCCGACCGGGTGGAGATCCGTCCGCTCGAAGGGGTCGTGCCCCTGGCGCTGATCGGCCCCCGTGCCGGTGAGGCGCTGGGGATCGCCGAGCTCCCCGCTCCCTGGAGCCATGTCCGGGCGGCGGTTGAAGGGGTGGAAGTCACGGTGCAGGGGAGCGAGCGGTTCGGGCAGCCGGCGTGGATCCTCTGGGCCCCGGCGGCAGAGGCCGGCGCGCTGCTGGAGGGGTTGGCGGCGGGCGGGGCGCGGCCGGTGGGGTTCGAGGCGCAGGAGACGCTGCGGGTCGAGGCCGGGATCGCCCGCTTCGGCCGCGACTTCGGGCCGGACAACTTCCCGCAGGAGACCGGCGCCGAGGAGGCGGCGGTCAGCTATACCAAGGGCTGCTACCTGGGCCAGGAGGTGGTGGCCCGCATCCACTACCGGGGCGGCGTGCAGAAGGGACTGCGCGGGGTGGTCTTCGAGACGGACTCGGGCGTGGCGTCCGGCACCGAGGTCTTCCACGACGGGCGGCCGGCGGGGACCGTCACCACCGTCGTCCACTCCTTCGCCCTCGGCCGGCCGGCGGGGCTCGCGATCCTCCACAAGCGCGCCGCCGAGCCGGGCACCCGGCTCCAGATGGACTCCATCGAGAGCGTCGGGACCGTCGAGGTGCGGGAGCTGCCGCTCGCTCCCTAGCGCTCGACCGTGACGCCGCGCCAGAAGGCGATGTGGTCCTTGATGTTGGCCGCGGCGGGCTTGGGGTCGGCGTAGTACCAGGCGGCGTCCTTGTTCTCCTGGCCGTTCACCACCACGTTGTAGTAGTTGGCGGTCCCTTTCCAGCCGCAGACGGTGGTCGTCGTGCTGGGCTGGAAGAACTCGCGGCGGATGGCCTCGGGTGGGAAGTAGACGTTCCCCTCCACCAGCTCGTGCTTGTCCGTCTCGGCGATCACCTGACCGTTCCACAGCGCTCTCGGCATCTCTCTCCTCCTCTCTCTCTCCCGGACGGGAACCGTCCCGCATGCACGGCGATTGTATATAGGATGTCCCCCATGGACCGCGAGCAGATCCTGAGCCGCTACCGCGAGACCCGCGCCCTGAGCGTGGAGCTGTGCCGTCCCCTGCGCCCCGAGGACTACCGGGTCCAGTCCATGCCGGACGTGAGCCCCCCCTGGTGGAACCTGGGGCACACCACCTGGTTTTTCGCCAAGAACGTCCTCGAGCCCTTCGGCCTCTATCGCGACGAGGACGCGCGGCTGGAGTACGTCCTCAACTCCTACTACGAGTCGCTGGGGCCGCGCATCGCCCGCGATCACCGGGGGCTGGTGACCCGCCCCACCACGGAGGAGGTCTATCGCTTCCGCGAATCGGTGGACGAACGGATGGAGGAGCTGATCCACGGCGCCGGGCAGGGGGATCTCGAACGGCTCGACTTCCTGGTGCACACCGGCATCCAGCACGAGCAGCAGCACCAGGAGCTGCTGCTGACCGAGATCAAACACATCCTGGGGTCGAATGTCCCCGACCTGCGGGAGCCCTACCGGCCCGCCGCGTCCGGACTGCGGCGCGGCACCTCCTCCCCCGCCTGGGTCGAGCTCGAGGCGGGGCTCCACGAGTTCGGCAACGTCGAGGGGGGCTGGGCCTGGGACAACGAGATGCCCGTCCACAAGGGGTGGCTCGACGGCTTCGCGCTGATGAGCCGCCTGGTGACCAACGGCGAGCTCCTGGAGTTCGTCGAGGCCGGCGGCTACCGCGATCCCCTGCTCTGGCTCTCGAACGGCTGGGCCCGGGTACGGGACCTCGGCTGGACCGCCCCCCTCTATTGGGAGCAAGGGGACGGAGGGAGCTGGCAGGTCTGGACCCTCTCGGGGACGCAAGGTCTGGATCTGGACGAGCCGGCCTGCCACGTCAGCTTCTACGAGGCCGACGCCTACGCCCGCTGGAAGGGGGCGCGCCTGCCCACCGAGCGCGAGTGGGAGCACGCCGCCCGCCTCTCCGGCTTCCCCGGCCCGGGCGCCAACTTCCTGGACAGCGGCGCCTTCCACCCCGTGCCCGCGGGCCCGGACGGCGACGGGTCGCTCGCGCAGATGGGGGGCGACCTGTGGGAGTGGACCACGAGTCACTACGAGCCCTACCCGGGCTACCGGCCCTTCGACGGCGCGCTGATGGAGTACAACGGCAAGTTCATGGACAACCAGCGGGTGCTGCGCGGCGGCTCCTGCGCCACGCCGGCGTCGCACATCCGGGCCAGCTACCGCAATTTCTGGCCGGCCGATGCCCGCTTCCAGTTCACCGGCATCCGGCTGGCGAAGGACCTGCGGGGCTGAGATGTCGCGCCGCTGGCTGCTCCGCCTGATGAACGTCTATCCGCCTTTCCTCGGCGCGGGGGTGCGCGTCCGCGCCTCCGCCGACCTGCGCACCTTCGACGTGCGGATGGGCCTGCACCGGTGGAACCGCAACTACGTGGGCACCCACTTCGGCGGCTCGCTCTACACCATGTGCGACCCCTTCTTCATGCTGATCCTGGTAGAGGGGCTGGGGCGCGGCTACATCGTCTGGGACAAGCAGGCCTCCATCCGCTTCCGGCGGCCCGGGCGCGGCACGGTGCGCGCCACCTTTCACATCCCGGCCGGGCGCATCGAGGAGATCCGCGCCGACGCCGACCGGCTGGGCAAGGTCGAGCCCACCTTCCATGTCGACGTGCTGGACGAGGAGGGGGAGGTGGTCGCCGAGGTCGAGAAGCTCCTCTATGTACGAAAGAAGGGGGAGGTGCGCTAAGCTACCGGCGCCGAACCGCCGATTCGAACGATTTCTCGAGGGACCGCCGTATGGACCGCCGTGCTCTGACCTGTCTCGCCCTCCTGCTCACCCTGTCGATTCCGGCCGCCGCCGACACCCTGCTGACGGTGAAGAGCCATGTCGGCGCCTTCCAGCTCATGGGGGAGAACCAGCCGGCCAAGGACACCGAAGTCAAGATCTGGGTGGGGGCCGACCGGCTCCGCCGCGACGAGGGGCAGACCTCCTCCATCCTGCGGCTCGACCGCAACAAGCTCTACATCGTTGACCACGCCGCCAAGACCTACAGCGAGGTCGGCCTGCCCGTGGACCTGCAGAAGTACGCCCCGGCCGGCACCGAGGCCGCGATGAAGCAGATGGGCGACGCCATGCGGCTGGACGCCAAGGTCACCCCCGCCAGCGAGACCCGCAAGATCGGCGACTGGAACGCCCGCCGGGTGGACGTGGCCATCACCAGCGCCATGGGCATGAAGATCGCCACCACCATGTGGGTGAGCAAGGACCTGGAGATCTACCGGTCCCTCAACCGGATGTCCGCCACCCTGGCCTCCCTCCAGCATGGCGCGGCGGCCTGGGCCCGGCAGCTCGAGGAGATCGAAGGCTTCCCGGTGCTCCAGGAGTCCAGCATCAGCGTGGTCGGCACCCAGTTCAAGACCCGGGAGGAGCTGGTCGCAGTGGCGGCCCAGGACGCGCCGGCCGGGATCTACGAGCCGCCGGCCGGCTATACCCGCCAGCCGTTCAACCCCATGGCCCAGCCGGGCCGGTAAGACCCCAACGGAAGAGAGGGAGGAGTAGGCGCGGACGCGCCTACTCGCGGTGCTGGGAGATCTGGCGCCGCAGCAGCTCGTTTTCGAACGCCATGCCCACCTGGGCGGTGGCGAGCTCGAGGATGTCGATGTCCTCGATCGGCTGATCGCGGTCGCCGTTGTCCGTGTAGATGACGGAGATGACCCGCTGCGCGCCGAGCACGGGGAAGACCACCACCTGGCCGGTGCGCGGGCTGCCCACCATGGAGCGCAGGGGCTCGGGCAGGTTGGCGTCGTCGAAGGAGAGGGCCTGCACCTCGCCCGTCTCCATGGCGCGCGTCAGGGCGCTGTCGCTCTCCAGGCCGAGCTTCAGGGCGCGCGTCACCTCGGCGAGCGGCTTGCCGCGGGTGTCCACCCCGAACGCGCCGAGCGCCATCAGATGGTCGCGCTTCACCAGGAACAGCACGGCGCGCTCTACCGACTCGGAGACGATGTGCATCAGGTTGAGCGCCACGGTGGCCGAGATGAGGCCGGAGCGGAGGTCGCCGAAGACCCGCCGG